>CAIRHQ010000012.1 GCA_903878475.1 uncultured Bacteroidota bacterium
ACTTCGGGGTCGGCACTGGTTTTTAATGACTGAACCCAAACGCTTACCTTGATCCGTTCATCTGCGGCAATTTTTTTTGCCAGATAATTGGAATAGAAAACCGACACGGTTACAATGGCGATGGCCACCATGGTCAGTGCTATACGCCAGTTGAATAATTGGGTAAACATGGTATAAATGTAAAAGCTAAAATTTAGAATGAAAAATGTAAAATGCTTTATGTTTGTATAAAACGGGAAAGCATTGACCTCCATGCCATACACAGGATCCGAAAATCAGTCAGCAGCCATGGGCCAGGATGTAAAATATCCATCGGTGGCGATTGTGATCCTGAACTGGAATGGAAAGTCATTCCTGCAGCAATTTATTCCTTCTGTGCTGGCCAGTGTATATCCCAATAAACGGGTGATTGTAGCCGATAATGGGTCTTCCGATGATTCAGTTTCTTTTTTACAGCAGTCGCACCCCACAGTTGAAATAATTTACAACAAGCATAACTATGGATTTGCCGGTGGATATAACCTGGCCTTGCAACAAATACAGTCTGATTATTATGTATTGCTCAACAGCGATGTAGAAGTAAACCCCAACTGGATCGGTCCGGTAATGGAATTGATGGAGGCCAACCGCAATATTGCTGCATGCCAGCCCAAGATTTTAGCTTTTAACGATAAGGAGAAATTTGAATACGCCGGGGCCAGTGGAGGATGGCTCGATCATTTCGGGTATCCGTTCATGCGAGGAAGGGTTTTTGAGGATTGTGAAACTGATCAGGGTCAATATAATGATGCGCAGCCTTGTTTCTGGGCCAGTGGTGCGGCCATGTTTGTTCGGGCCGCAACCTATCATGAAATGGGAGGATTGGATAGCAGTTTTTTTGCCCATCAGGAGGAGATCGATCTTTGCTGGCGGCTACAACTGGCAGGATATACGATCTATGTGCAGCCGGCATCGGTGGTATATCATGTTGGCGGCGGAACACTTCCCAGGGGAAACAGCCGTAAAACATTTTTGAATTTCCGGAATAACCTGATCATGTTGGCCAAGAACCTACCGCTTTCTGCAGCGATATGGAAGATACCTGTGCGATTTTTTTTAGATATCTTGTCGGCAGGCAAGGGATTATTAACGGGAGATGGGGGCTATTTTTTAGCAATTGCCCGCGCACATCTTCATTTTATTGGCTGGTTGATGTTTCGGCGGAAACAATCATTATTCCCTGTAAAAAGGGGTGGAACCCTGCGTGGATGGTATAAAGGCTCCGTGGTATGGGCTTATTTTGCCCAAGGAAAAAAGGCCTTTTCAGAAATTGTGGGTAACAAATAAGTTTTTTTGGGCTTCAGCCCTTATTTTTGCAACGCAAATAAAAAATAAAAATGGAACAGGAAATCATTGACAATACGCATAAGGATTTTGCTCACAACTGGGTATCTTCTTCCCGTTTTATCTGGTTTTGCCAGGTATTTCTGGTATTGGCTTTTGTACTGGGTGGTTGCTATAATCTGTATAGCCATCGGTATATGGGCAAACCTGAAGTAAATGTGCCTTCCAGCACATTGTACAATCCTACTTACAAATAAATTTTTGTGGTTGTAGTACAAGGCTTATTTTTGCAATCCGAAAATAAGTAGAAGATCTTATCATTATTGCGGAAGTAGCTCATTTGGTAGAGCACGACCTTGCCAAGGTCGGGGTGGCCGGTTCGAGCCCGGTCTTCCGCTCTAGATATCCCGTTCGGCTTATGCTCAACGGGATTTTTTTTCACTAGTTCACTCGGGTGGTGGAACTGGTAGACACGCAGGACTTAAAATCCTGTTCGCAGTAATGCGAGTGACGGTTCAATTCCGTTCCCGAGTACAAATAAGAAAGACTGCAGTTTACTGTGGTCTTTTTTTATTTGGGTATCCTCCAGTTTTAAGATATTTATGGATACACGGAATACGCGGATCTGAACGGATTTTCACGGAAAGGTAGTTCGATAGGATTATAATTTGATATATGGCTTGAGGTGTTGAACATGGCTGAATATTGTTGAAGTATTCCCATCAACATCTTGGGTTATCAAATTGAATGAATAACCAACTGCAACTTTATTGCCGTTTGTCAGGAGACCAGACGGCGGCGAAACCTCCAACCTCCAACTTCCAACCTCCAACCCCCAACTGCATTATGTTCAATCATTGTTAAAATTGCGTTACCGCCTTTTAGCATTCCTATTTTCAAGTAACTTTGATGATCAAAAAGATCAGGTTCAATTATTCATTAAAAACCCATCAAATGACATCAAAACCACTGCAAGCAATGCTAGTACTGGGTACAAGCATCTTTCTTTTTTCCTGTGTAAGCACTAAGAAATTTAAAGCCCTACAAACTGATTTAGATAAGCTGAATGGTCAGTATACCACTTCTCAGGCAGTGATCGCTGATTGTAATACTGATAAGGCGAACCTGAATGGAAAGAAAGCAGAACTCGAAAATACCGTGAGTCTTTTAAATAAACGGGTTTCAGATTTTGAAGACCAGGTAAAATTCCTAAAAGAAAATAATACCCAGGCCTTGCAACAATTGCAAAATATGTCTGTGATCAGCAAACAACAGGCTGAAAATATAAAGCGCTCAATGGAGAATATCGGGGCCAAAGACAATTATATCCAAACCCTGCAGCAGCAAATGGCTTATAAAGATTCATTGAATATGGCACTGGTGATGAACCTGAAAGGAGCCATTGGTAATATGGATGATAAGGACATCAACATCAAGGTCGACAAAGGCGTGGTATACATCGATATCTCTGATAAACTATTGTTTAAAAGCGGAAGCTATGATGTAACTGATAATGCTAAAACGGTGTTGGGTAAGGTAGCGATGGTATTAAAAAATCAACCAGACCTAGAGTTCATGGTTGAAGGGCATACCGATAATGTAGCGTATAAAGGGAATGGGGTGCTGATCGATAACTGGGATCTTAGTGTTAAGCGTGGAACCTCGGTGGTGAGGTTATTGCAAAATGAATACGGACTTGATCCTAAGAAGATCTCAGCAGCCGGCAGAAGCGAATACAATTCAGTGGCCGATAATGCAACTGCAGAAGGCAGGTCAAAGAACCGCAGAACACGTATCGTGATACTTCCTCAGCTTGACCAGTTCTTCAAATTGCTGGAGCCCGCTCAGAAAAAGAATTAAGCAATCAATAAGATGTAAAAAGCCACAAATTATTTGTGGCTTTTTTTATGCAGTTAATTATTTGTATTCGTATTCGATGCTTCCCATCAACCGCTTTTCCTTGGAGTAGCATTTTTCTTTTATCCTAAGTCCGTTGTCATAACTATACCTCCAGATATAATAATAACTGCCTCCTTCCTCGGTACTGGTCATCTGGGTGATCTGCCCGGCCCCATTGTACTCAAATAAATAATCGGGCAACATTTTTTGGTTGAATGGATTCAGGTGAACCACATCGGTAAGTCTTTTCTTAGCATCGTAATAATAGTAATAGGTATTGCCTGTCTTGCTGTCTTTTTCTATGGACACATTGTTTTGCTCATCCAG
>CAIRHQ010000013.1 GCA_903878475.1 uncultured Bacteroidota bacterium
ACCAAACTGGGTAATACCGCCACACTGGAAAGCGCCGCCGCTACCTATGCGTTACAGGTATTAAATGCCGGAGCTGATTCTTCAATTGTATTTACCGCTAAGGTATCTGATAAGATTGTTTCGGAATTAGGACAAGAACCAAAAGTTATCGGCGCTTGTTTCAATAAAGAAAACCAAACCAAGCCATCTACTCCGATCGTTGGAAAAAATGGAGTGTATATTATTAAAGTAAACAGCCTTGGCACCAAGAATGCCGACAACCCAGAGGTTGCTGATGAGAACAGAAAAAAACAGATCAGCGACCTAAGGAGCTTAAGTACCGGTAACTGGATTGAGGCCCTTAAGAAAAACGCGACTATTAAAGACAGTAGGAGCGAATTCTATTAATAGCTTCCTATAATAAATTATAGCCCCGGTTCATCCGGGGCTTTTTTATTTACGAAATAAGTAATAAAACACACGTTGATCTTGGCCCACCCCAATTAAACCCGAATTGGATTAACTTTGTACTATGGATGGTGTAATAATAAATAAGGTTGCCGAAAGCGGACTCGCCAGTATTGATCTGGAGTTATATTATCCCAATGAAGAAACCGTGTTGTTTGATATGAAGGATCATTTGTTCATGGGGTTGATACTAAAGGAGAAAGATTTTAGGGAGGCGTTGAAGTTGCTTGACCTAAGCGCCTACGCTTCAAAAAATGTGGCGCTAACCTGTACGGCCGACGCCGTGATCCCCATGTGGGCCTATATGCTTGCGGCAAGTTATCTGGAGCCCGTTGCTCACGCCGTAGTATTTGGCGATGCAGATTTTTTACACAAAACCTTATTCCTGAAAAATATTGCGGCGATTGATGCAGAGGCTTACCGCGACAAAAGGGTGGTCATTAAAGGTTGCGGAGAAAAACATATTTCCGAGTCGGCCTATGTGGCCATCACGAATTTATTGAGGCCGGTGGCAAAAAGTATCATGTATGGCGAACCCTGCAGTACGGTGCCCATCTATAAAAAATCTTAGAACCAACCCTTTCTCTTAAACATCACAAGCATCCAAATAGGAATGAGCAGCATGATGCCCACTGCCATAAAGAAACCCATATCATTATGCAGCCAGGGAATATTTGAGAAGTTCATTCCGAATATACCACCGATCACCGTGGCGGGGGCAAGCAGACAGGTTACAATCGCCATCACCTTCATCACCTCATTCATGCGCAGGTTCACATTATTCAAATAGAGGTCTTGCAGGTTCATGGTGATATCGCGATAGTTTTCTGAAAGATCATTTGCCTGAATGATATGATCGTAAACATCCTTAAAATATTTCTCGGTTCTTTCTTGTACCAGATCACTGTCGGTTCTGATAAAACCATTGATCACTTCTCGAACCGGCGCAATGCTTCTTTTTAAAACGATCATTTCCTTTCTTAATAAATTTATTTTAGCCAGGGCCTTGCTGTTGGAGTTGTTCTGGATCTCTTCTTCAATATCCTCGATCCGCTCTCCCAGCTTTTCCATCACCACAAAATAATTATCAACGATCATATCCAGCATAGCATAACACAGATAATCGGATCCGCTTTGTCTGACCTTGCTGCCGGCAATCTTTAACTTTTCACGAATTGGGTTGAACACATCTTTATCTGCCTCCTCCTGAAAAGAAAGCACAAAATTTTTGCCGAGCACAATGCTTATCTGTTCCTGTTCCACACAAAATTGCGCTTCGTTATAGAATAGCATATTGCAAATACAGAACAGAATATTTTCTATCTCATCCATTTTCGGGCGCTGTCCAACACTTTGAATATCTTCCTGAACCAGCGGGTGCACCCCAAAATGATTACATAGCGCCTCCACATCTGCTTTGCGGATACCATCTACATTGATCCAGGTATTATTATTATTGTTGAGGTATGGATAGCACTCGGTG
The DNA here is from genome assembly GCA_903878475.1 of uncultured Bacteroidota bacterium. Lineage (GTDB taxonomy): Bacteria > Bacteroidota > Bacteroidia > Chitinophagales > Chitinophagaceae > Ferruginibacter. The sequence goes on from CAIRHQ010000013.1 coordinate 1,931, forward strand.
ATATGTTCCAGCTTTCTTTCTTCCACCGTGTTGGCATCATAATCATACACAAAAATATGAATGCCCCCGGCCTCTTCTCTTTTGGGAACGATGGTGGGGTTTACTTTTACAATACTCTGTGTTCTGCTGATGCTGAAAGGAAGAAGGATCTTCTGGAAATAATTTTTATTGGGTCGCATATAATCAATTGATAAAGAAAATTAAGGATTAAAAGCGAAACCCCGAAAGAAGAAGGTTGAATTAAAGCAATAAAAAATCCGCCCGGAATACGGGCGGATGATCATTTTATATCTTGAATTATTTTGCGGGTGCGGGTGGTGGTGGAGGCGGAGGATTATCGCTATTCCACTCATCCTTATGCATTTTCCATTTTCCGTTCTCCTGCTTCCAGATCACGATGTATTTTCCTTTATCAAACGACACGTCCTTGTCGCCCAACAATTCATACTTACCGATCTCGATCAACATATCATTACAACCCGTCACTTCTTCAGAGGTTGCCTTAATGTTGCGGATACCCATTTTGTAAGCGGCATTAAAGAATCCTGTAATGGCTGCGGCTCCGCACATTCTGGGTGTATTGGGCGGGTTGATACAGGCGTCGGCCGTATAACATCCAATAAATTTTGCAGAATCGCCCGTGGCAAAACAAGCGCCATATACCAGGTTACTGGCGTTAACGGCGGCTTTTGCCGAGTCGAGGTTAAACGTTTCGCCGGCTTCAGCTTTTTCTTTTTTCTCTGATTCGCTATTGCAGGAAACAAAGAACAGGGAGAAGCTTGCCAGGGCTACAATTGAAAACAAGGTTTTTTTCATAATTAGTCCATTTTTTAAGAAAGATAAATTATATATTTCAATTATACAAAAGGGTATTTAATAACTATCGATTTCCTTGACGCTGTCCGCTAAACCTTCTGTTATTATTTCCACCCGCAGCGCCAAAGCTGCGTCCTCTTTTCTGGGGTTGTTTGCCAGGGGCGGCTGTTGGTGCCGACTGAAAAACAGATGGACTTAATGGGAAGGGGTGTCCAGCCACTACCGGAATTTGTTTTCCGATAAGTTTTTGAATATCCCGGAGTTCAATTCTTTCTTCTCCATCGCAAAAAGAAATGGCGATACCTGTATTACCGGCTCTACCGGTACGGCCTATACGATGTACATAAGTTTCGGGCACATCGGGTAGCTCGTAATTGATCACGTGCGACAACTCATCAATATCAATACCGCGGGCTGCAATATCGGTAGCCACCAATACGCGTGTTTTACCGGCTTTAAAATTACTGAGTGCCGTTTGTCGGGCGTTCTGCGATTTATTACCATGGATGGCTGCAGCGGTGATAACTGCATGATGCAAAAATTTCACCACTTTATCAGCGCCGTGTTTCGTGCGGGTAAATACCAGTGCGGTAACGATAGCGGGATCCCTTAATAAATGTAACAACAGTTGGGGCTTATCTTTCTTATCAACATAATACAAGCTTTGCTCAATAGCATCAACTGTTGAAGAAGCGGGCGTAACCTCCACCTTGGCGGGATTCGTCAATAGCACATTGGCCAGTTTCTGAATTTCCGGAGGCATGGTGGCCGAGAAAAATAAGGTTTGTCTTTTTGCGGGTAATTTAGTGATGATGCGTTTTACATCGTGTATAAAACCCATGTCCAACATTCGGTCTGCTTCATCTAATACAAAAATATTCAGTTGCCTCAGGTCAATGAATCCTTGTGAGATCAGGTCTAATAACCTGCCCGGCGTAGCTACTAAAATATCAACACCCCTGCGTAGGATATTGGTTTGGTTCAATTGCGAAACACCACCAAATATCACGGTATGTGTAAGCCCGGTGAATTTTCCGTAAGCGGCAAAACTTTCATCGATCTGGATAGCCAGTTCTCGTGTGGGGGTTAGTATCAGCACTTTTATAGCACGTGGTCCGCGTTCCTCTTTTTTATTTTGATACAACAGTTGCAAGATAGGAATAGCAAAAGCAGCTGTTTTTCCGGTTCCGGTTTGGGCGCATCCCAGCAGGTCTCTTTTTTCAAGGATCAGCGGGATGGATTGTGCCTGTATCGGCGTGGGGGTAGTGTATCCTTCTGCGCTCAGTGCTTTTAGCACGGGCTCAATTAGGTCTAATTTTTTAAAGGCCATGTAAATGGATTATTTGTTTTTATAAGGCTGGCAAAGACGTTGCATTTTCTGAATCAGCGGGAAATTAATGTACCACATCGGCTTACAACCTGCCGTATCATTGTAGTGGAGTAGGCTGCAAAGGTAGTCTTTTGTTTTTTAATGCCCATTTTGCCCGGTTTCAGCCGGTTTACACAAGCAAATGTTTTAGTAGATTCGCATACAAATCATTTTATGTCTACCCTCACCATTACAACCATTCAGACCAATTTACTTTGGGAAGAAAAATCGGCCAACCTGCGTTTGCTGGAAGAAAAGATCGCTGCCATTGAAAATAAGACCGAGATCGTGATCCTGCCAGAAATGTTCACAACGGGTTTTAGTATGAACCCATCAGCATTTGCAGAAACCATGGATGGCGAAACGGTGGAGTGGATGAAAAGGGTTAGTAAAGAAAACGGGATCGTGTTAACGGGTAGTTTGATGATAGAAGAAGAGGGCAAATACTACAACCGCCTGATATGGATGTTGCCCAATGGTGAATTTGGGTATTACAACAAACGACATTTATTTGCTTATGGTGAAGAAGATAAGCATTATACCGCAGGAAACAAACGGCTGATCGCATCCGTAAAAGGCTGGAAGATCAATTTACAGGTTTGTTATGATCTGCGCTTTCCGGTATGGGCACGTCAACAATCAAACGAAACAGCACCCGAATACGACCTGTTAATTTATGTGGCTAATTGGCCCGAACGCAGGAGTCACGCCTGGAAAACATTATTGTGTGCAAGGGCCATCGAGAACCAATGCTATGTGGTGGGTGTGAACAGGGTGGGTACTGATGGTAATAATATTTATCATAGCGGAAACAGTTTGGTGATCGACCCGCTGGGACAGGTTTTATACCATATGGCAGACGAGGAAGATATCAATACCATTAGTTTATTTAAGGCCAAACTGGATGAAACAAGGGAGAAATTTCCTTTCTGGAAAGACGCTGATGCGTTTGGGTTACAGTAGCGTTTACTCTTTTACTTTCTTTTTATTGCTGATCAGCTGATTAACCACCTCCATTTTCTTATCAACATTATTCATCAGCGCCCGGTAATTGGGTTTGATGATCAGGTCGGGAACAATACCGCGTCCATCCTTTTGAACATGTTGGTACTGTACCAGCCGGAACAACGGCAACCTAACCCTTAAGCGTGTATTCGGCAGCGTTATATCCGGTATCATGATGCCGTTGTTGCCATACCATCCACCGCCGGTTTCTTCTCCTACCAATAATATTCCGGGTTGTCCTTTCAGGGTGTTGCACATTAGGGCTGCTGCAGAAAAGGTTGATCCATTTGTCAACACATACACGGCACCGCTATAATGATGGGCCAGTTTTGGCGCATACAATTTCCTTTCCCACAAACCATAATGATAGTTGCCATCGCTTTTTTTATGGGTCAAGAACATTAGTCCCACATCATTCCAGAAACCATTCTTGATATA
>CAIRHQ010000014.1 GCA_903878475.1 uncultured Bacteroidota bacterium
ATATATTCTGGAATATATAGATATGCTTTAACTTGTGCGGGTTCTAATCACCACCTAATGGAATCGTACAATATTTTTTTGGTAGAGGATGACCCTTGGTATGCCGAAATCCTGATCTATTGCTTGTCGCTTAACCCCGATTATCAGGTTACCCATTTTTCAAAAGGAGAAGACCTGCTTGCCAACCTGTATAAAAAACCCGACCTCATCAGCATCGATCTTTCCCTACCCGATTTTCAGGGCGACCAACTGTATAAAAAGATCAGGGCTGTTAATGATCAGGTGCCCATCATTGTGATCAGCGGACAGGAAGATATAGCCGTAGCGGTAAGTCTCTTAAAATCCGGCGTATATGAATATATCCTGAAAGATGAAAACACCAATGACCTGCTTTGGAATACGGTCATCAAGATCCGGGAAACCAGTAACCTGAAAAAAGAAGTTGAACACCTTAAAGAAGAACTTAACCAGAAATTTTCTTTCGATAAACATATCAAGGGACAAAGTGCTGCCCTTCAGAAAATATTTGCCTTGATGAATAAGGCTACCCAATCCAATATTAATATATCCATCACCGGAGAAACCGGTACCGGTAAGGAAGTGGTGGCCAAGGCCATACATTATAACAGCAGCAGGAAAAAGAAAAATTTTGTGGCAGTGAATATGGCCGCTATTCCAAAAGAACTGATCGAGAGCGAATTGTTTGGTCATGAAAAAGGCGCATTTACCGGCGCTGTTTCCCGTAAGCTGGGCAAGTTTGAAGAAGCCAATTTGGGTACTATTTTTTTGGATGAGATCGCGGAACTCGACCTCAGCTTACAAAATAAATTGCTTCGTGTGCTGCAGGAAAGAGAGGTAGTAAGGGTAGGAGGCAATGAAAACGTTAAACTCGACGTTCGATTAATAGTGGCTACCCATAAGAATTTAGCAGAGGAAGTGAGAAAAGGAAAATTTCGGGAAGATCTGTATTATCGGATCATCGGATTGCCCATTGAGCTACCTCCCTTGCGTGATCGCGGTAATGATGTACTGGTACTGTCACGCTATTTTATGGATGAATATGCCAGGGAAAACAAACTGGGCAGTTTTATCTTATCGGCCGATGCCAAAGAAAAACTACTTCGGTATAATTACCCGGGCAATATTCGCGAATTAAAATCCATGATCGAACTGGCCGTGGTGATGTGCGAAGGCAAAGAGATCAAAGCAGCTGATATCAGTTATACGGCCGTGAACAGAGAAGAAGCTTTCTTGGCCGAGGAAAAAACATTGCGGCAATATACTTGTGATATCATCAGCTTAGCGATGAAAAAACATCATAATAATATTGCCCTGGTGGCCGAAAAGCTGGGCATTGGGAAAAGCACGATCTATCAGTTGATCCAAAAAAAAGAAATTAACCTCTAAACCATACAAGATGTACGGAATCGTAAATAAAGCCATTGAAGAGCTTGTGACCGAAAATTTTGGAGCAGAAAAATGGGCATTGATCAAAAAACGCAGTGGGGTTGATATTGATTTTTTCTTGAGCAACGAACCATATGATGATGCCATTACATTTCAACTAGCCATCGCTGTTTCAGAAGAAATGAATATGCCGTTGAGCAGTGTACTGGAAGCATTTGGGGAATGGTGGGTATTGCGTACCGGGAAAGAAAAATATGGTGCCTTGATGGAAGCCGGCGGTAACGGACTGAAAGAGTTTTTACTGAACCTTCCTGTTTTTCACAACCGCGTATTGCTGATCTATCCTAAACTAACACCTCCCGAATTCAAGATCACTGATGTGGAAGACAATAGTCTTTGCTTGCATTATTTTTCAAAGCGTGAAGGCTTACAGGATTTTGTGCGCGGCTTATTAATAGGTTTGGGAAAAATGTACCATACCCCTACTATCATTGAGCTGCTGCAAAGCCGAAATGATGGAAGTAGTCATGAAATATTTAAAGTTAGCTGGTAATCATGCAAAATATTCAATTCCGATTCGATACTGATCAGTTCAACCGGCTCTTCCCTTTTTATATTTTGATCGATGCACAGGTTAAAATAATATCACTGGGGAAGTCGCTGGAGAAGGTATCTGATGCCCGGCCGGGAAACCCGTTCAATGATGTCTTCCTAGTGAAAAGGCCCGAAACCACCATCAGCGGATCTGAAAATTTTAATGGTTTACTTGATCAATTGATCATCATTGAATCTCATGCAGGCAAAAAGGTATCACTCCGTGGACAATTTGAATATTTACCCGCGGAGAACATGTATTTATTTATAGGAACACCCTGGTATGGTTCAATGGAAGATGTTAAAGATCATGATCTATCCATCAATGATTTTGCTCTTCACGATCCCATGATCGACCTGTTGCACGTGCTTAAAACACATGAGATCACCAATGAGGAATTGAAATTATTGCTCAATACCGTTCACATACAAAGAAATGAATTGCGTGAGGCGAATAAGGAAATCCATGATATCGCCTTACTCCCCATGCAAAGTCCGGACCCCATCATCAGGATCAATTTAGAAGGGGAGATCCTTCAAATGAATCCGGTGGCTGAGCAGTTGGGCAATTTTGAATATAACCATGAACATTATGATGCAAAAGATCTCTTCAGGCATATCATTACTAAAATTGGTGAAAGCGATGGTCGTTTTGTTTTTGAAGCCCGGTCGGGCAATTGCGACTATTCCTTCGTTTGCATCATCCTGGATGAAGAGCGCTACATCAATATTTATGGCAGGGATATTACCGATCAAAAAATAAATGAACAGGAATTACAGCGCTTAGCCTTGGTGGCCAGTGCCAATGAAAATGGAGTATTGTTCACCAATGAAGAAGGTAAGATCACCTGGTGTAATGAAGGGTTTAAAAAAATGACCGGGTATACCAATGCCGAAGTGATTGGACAAACACCTCTTGATCTTTGCGAAGGGCCACTGAGCAAAAGTGAAGAGCTGGAAAAAATGGTGACCGCTTTTTTTGAAGGAAGATCATTCAGTAAAGAACTGATCCATTATCGGAAAGACAAGACCTGGTTCTGGGGGAAAGTGACGGGTCAGGCCATCACTGATCAAGCGGGAAAAATTTTAAGGTATTTCGCGATCATTGAAAATATCACGTATACAAAAGAAGCCGAACAAAGTATTAAGATCAAAGAAGAAAAGTATAGGAATATCATTGCCAATATGCATCTGGGACTGCTTGAAGTGAGCATGGATGAAACGATCCAATTCGCCAACCATAGTTTTTGTGAAATGAGTGGATATAGCATTGATGAATTGCTTGGGCACAAGGCCACCGAATTATTGGTGCGGGGTGAAAATCATAAATTAGTAGAATCAAAAAAAGATATTCGTAAGGAAGGGGTATCTGATGTATACGAAGTATCCATCTTAAATAAGAAGGGAGAACCCAAATGGTGGCTCATCAGTGGGGCTCCCCGCTATGATGACGGGGGAGAATTAAAGGGGTCGATTGGTATTCACCTGGATATCACCAAACAAAAAGAACTGGAACTCCAGTTGATCGAAGCCAAGGTAATGGCCGAATCGGCAACCAATGCTAAACAGATCTTTCTGGCCAATATGAGCCATGAGATCAGAACGCCCATGAATGCGATATTGGGGATGAGCCGACAATTGCAAAAGACCAAACTTGATGAACAACAAAGCCTGTATCTTAAAACCATCAATGATGCGTCTGAGAACTTACTTGTGGTCATCAATGATATTCTCGATAATTCAAAGATCGAAGCCGGTAAATTAACCCTGAACTATATTGGATTCCAAATGCGTGAGATCATCAAGCGGGCCATCCAAGTGATCCAGAATCGGGCCGAGGAAAAAGGTATTGCCCTCGTTTCTTCTGTGGAAGAAAAAATCGCTGATGTATTAATGGGCGACCCCTTCCGGCTGCACCAGGTAATGCTTAACATGTTGAGCAATGCCGTGAAGTTTTCCGAAAAGGGAAGTATTGAAATTCATGCCACCCTCCTCACTGCAGAAAGCAATCGCCAGATGGTAAAACTGGTCATAACCGACCATGGGATCGGGATGGATAAGGGTTACATGAATAGCTTGTTCGAAAGTTTTACCCAGGAAGATCGTACGGCTTCCCGAAAATATGAAGGTACCGGATTGGGCATGGTCATCACCAAACAATTGGTAGAACTCATGGGTGGCCATATCCGGGTGGAAAGTAAAAAGCATGTAGGCACAACCATTACACTGGAGATCCCCTTTACCATTGGCAGCACAGTTGATCTGCCAGCCCGGAAAAGCAATCAATCTGATAGCCGCATTTTGAAAGGGAAAAAAATATTGCTGGTGGAGAATAATGAAATGAATCGGCTGGTGGCCGTTACCACACTGGCAAGATATGAAGTGGAGATCAGTGATGCCTGGAATGGGCTAGAGGCCGTTACCGCATTGAAGAAATCAGACTATGACCTGGTATTGATGGATATTCAGATGCCGGTGATGGATGGGCTGGAAGCCACCCGGATAATTAGAAAGGATCTTAAATCAAAGATCCCCATCATTGCGTTAACCGCCAATGCCATCCGTGGCGAAAATGAAAAATGCATTGAAGCCGGAATGGATGATTATATCTCCAAGCCTTTTGAGGAAGATGAACTGGTGCATATGATGGTGAAATGGATCGAAATGGATAGGGCTGAAGAAAGCCTGCCCACCCAACCCGCCATCCATCCGCTATACGACCTGGCTAAGATCAAAGAGATCAGTGCAGGGAATAAAGATTTTGTACATAAAATGGCTATATTATGTATGGAGCAACTTCCGGCTTCGATGGCCGACATGCTTGTGGCATTTGATGCCAGTGATTTTGCCAGCATCAAATCAGTTGCCCATCATATGAAATCCACCATCGATTATATGGGTATCCATGTTCTTAAAAATGATATCCGCAGGATAGAAGTACTGGCACTCGAAAATCAGCACAGCGAAGAACTTACACAACTTATGCAACATCTTGAACAGGTAGTACTGGATGTTACTTCCGCCTTGGGAAAAGAATTTACATTGTAATAGATGAACTGCCTGTAAAAACAGTATTTTCGTTGGCGGCCATTAACCTGTTAAGCTATGTTTTCAGTCAACATTACTCACCCCGATCAGGCAGCACATGTAGTATTGAAAGATGAGTCCAACGGAACCATTGCCGAGGTTATTCCTTCCTGCGGCGCCATCCTGCATCGTTTTGCAATTCCCCATCAGGGCGCATTATTGAACCTGATTGATCCTTATATTGATGCCGCCGATTTTCATGAACACTCTACTGCCAAAGGATTTAAAGGATGTAAATTATCTCCTTTTGTTTGCCGGCTGAAAGAAGGAACTTATCATCATGCCTCCCAAACCTATAAAATTGAAAAATTCTATCTGGGCAAACATGCACTTCATGGATTATTGTACGATGCTCCTTTTGTCATTACCGAACAGCATGCGGATCAGGCATCAGCGTTTGTGGTTGCCCAATTTGAATATATGGGAACCGATAAAGGTTATCCATTTCAGTTTACCTGTAAGGTTAGATACGAATTGCGCAGCAACCATCAACTTTTGATCAGTACTGAACTCACGAATACAGGAAAAGCTTCGATCCCCGTATCGGATGGCTGGCATCCCTATTTTAGTTTTGGCGGAAAGATCGATGACCTGCATCTTGAATTTCAGTCGAAGTACATGCTTGAATTTGATGATGCACTTTTGCCTACCGGGAATTTGATCCCTTATGATCAATTCAATTCACTTAAAAAAATTGAGGATCAGTTTTTCGATAATTGCTTTGTGCTCAATTTTGATACCGATCAACCCCTATGTGTGATCAGGGATGAGGTTAAAAAATTACAACTGGAGATCAGGCCCGAAAGATCCTATCCTTATCTTCAGATATATACGCCACCCCACCGCAACAGCATTGCCATTGAAAACCTGAGTGCAGCGCCGGATGCGTTTAATAATGGAATAGGATTGATTGAACTGGCCCCTGCTGATTCCGTATCATTCGTTACCCACTATATCCTCAGTTATCTATCTTAGTCAAATGAACAGCATCCTTTACCATATAAAAAAAATATTTTCAGATAGTTTTACTTCTTCTCCCCAGTTTTATTTCTCGCCGGGAAGGATCAACCTGATCGGTGAGCATATCGATTATAATGATGGATATGTTATGCCTGCCGCCATCCATCATGGGATCTATTATGCCATTGCCCCCAATCAAACTACCGCCATACATTTTCATGCGGCCGATTTTGACGAATGGTTTTCTGTGGATATCAGTGAAATAAAAAAAATGAGTGGCTGGAAGAACTATGTACTCAGTGTGGTGAAAGAATTTGTGCTGCTGGAAAAAAATATCAGCGGATTTGATTGTGTGTTCGGGGGAGATATACCCCGCGGCTCAGGGATGAGCTCTTCGGCTGCAGTAGAGGGCGGACTGGCCATGGCCCTCAATGAGCTATTTGGATGTGGATTGAATCGCATTGAGCTGGCATTGCTTTGCCAGCGTGCAGAACATAATTTTCCCGGAGTGCAATGTGGCATCATGGATCAGTTTGCCAATATGATGGGCAAAAAAGATCAGGTGATCTTACTCGATTGCAAAGACCTGTCGTATCAATACTTCCCTTTGCAATTACAAAACTATAGCATCGTACTCATCAATAGCATGGTGCATCATACCCTGGCTGCAGGGGAGTATAATGTACGCAGACAGCAATGTGGAGAAGGGCTGAAGATCATTTCAGCTTCCAGCCCGGTGCAATCTTTTCGGGATATTGAACAGGCTGCTGATCTGCTGGCATATAAAACTTCTATGGACGAACTGGTGTATAACCGCTGCCTGTATGTGGTGGAAGAGATCCATCGTACTAAACAGGCTGCAACATTATTACAACAAAACAACCTGATCGCTTTTGGTAAGCTCATGTTTGAAACCCATCAAGGGTTGAGTCAATTATACCAGGTGAGTTGTCCGGAACTTGATTTTTTGGTGGAAGCGGCAGCAGCTGATGAAGCAGTGATCGGAGCAAGATTGATGGGTGGTGGATTTGGTGGGTGTACCATTAACTTGGTGCAATCAAATAAACTGGAAAAATTTGTAGCAACAATTACTCGATCTTATCAGCATAAATATGGTATCATACCCGAAGTTTATCCGGTGGCAACAAGTGATGGCACAGCCATGTTATAAAGACTGTTGCTCCAATTTCATTACATTTGATTTCATCCTCAAACCGATCATTATGAATAAGCTGGTCATAACCCGTAGTTCCCTTGTGTGCTTGTTATGTTTTTGTGTTTGGCAAGTTCAATCACAAACACCTGTATCGCTTCCGGTTCCCACAAATTTGAAAGCTACCTACACAAAAGGAACCCGCAATATAGACGGCAGGCCGGGTGCGAAGTATTGGCAAAATGGGGCCGACTATACCATCAAGATCAATTTTGATCCCGCCACCCGGCTGGTAAGCGGCACCGAAACGATCGTTTATACCAATAGCAGTCCGGATACCCTGAAAGAAATATTATTTAAATTATACCCCAATCTCTATAAAAAAGGCTCTCCCCGTATGATGAAGATCTCGGATAAAGATGCTACCGATGGTATGTTGTTAGAGCAGATGAGCATCGACGACCAGCCACAGGATATTAACAAATTACGGATAGATGCTACCAATATGACGGTGCGGATCAAACCCTTGCAACCCGGGCATCAGCTGCATTTCAATATTCAGTTTTCATATACCCTGAATGCAGGTTCGCATATCCGTACCGGTCAGGTAGATTCGGGCGCTTTCTTTCTCGCTTACTTTTTTCCGCGCATTGCGGTATATGATGATATCGATGGCTGGAACCGAAATCCTTATCTGGGAACAGCTGAGTTTTACAATGATTTTTGCAATTTCAACCTCTTTGTTACCGTGCCCGATCATTATTTGGTTTGGGCAACCGGAGATCTGGTGAATGCAAAAGAATTGCTTGCACCAAAATATTATGACCGATTACAAACCGCAGAAAAAGCCGATGCCATCATCGATATTATCGACAGCAATGATGTAAAGGCCGGCGGAATCGGTACACAAGTGCATACCTGGCAGTTTACAGCGAATAAGGTAACCGATATGGCCGTGGGTGTCAGCAATCATTATGTATGGCAATCATCCAGCTTGGTGGTTGATAGTAGTACCGGCAGACGTACAAGGGTAGACGCAGTATTTAATGCAGCCCATAAGGATTATTACAAAGTGGCCGATGACGCGCGAAAAACAGTATCCGCTATGAGCTTTCGTTTTCCGAAATGGCCCTATCCTTACGCTCATGAAACCGTATTTGATGGGCTCGACCAAATGGAATATCCCATGATGGTGAATGATAATCCGCTGGAAGACCGTTCAGAAAGCATTGAACTGACCGATCATGAGATCTTTCATACCATGTTCCCGTTTTATATGGGCATCAATGAAACCAAGTATGGCTGGATGGATGAAGGCTGGGCCACCATCGGCGAGTGGCTGATCTCGCCCATGATCGACACTACCATCGTGGATGAATACGGAATGGGGGCAGTGAATGCCACCGCCGGTTCGGAATTTGACCTACCCATTACAACACTCACTACCCAACTCAGTGGCACACCCATGTTCATCAATTCATATCCTAAACCCGCATTGGGCTATCTCTATGTAAAAGATATGCTGGGAGATGAGCTGTTTTATAAAGGGTTGCATAATTATTTTAGGAACTGGAACGGAAAACATCCCATGCCCTTCGATTTTTTCAATAGCATGAACACGGGCAGCGGTAAGAACCTTAACTGGTTCTGGAAAAAATGGTTTTACGACGGTGGGGTTCCCGATCTGGCCATTTCGCGAGTATCCGGAAAGCAGATCATCATTGAAAGCATCGGCGAAAAACCGGTTCCTATCGATCTTGCCATCAGTTACCAGGATGGCAGTACCGAAAAAATTCACCGCAGCATCGCCGTTTGGGAAAAAGGGAATAAGCAGGTAACCATCACCGTTAATTCAAATAAAAAAATTAAGAAAATTGTCATGGGGAGCACTTATGCTGCCGATAGGGATGTGAAGAATAATGTGTGGGAAGGGAAAAAGTAGTTGGCAGTTGGCGGTTTGCAGTTGGCAAAGCGTACGATGGATACACGGATGACACGGATTAAAGCAGATCTACACAGAAAACTGTTGCTTATCGCTAACGTGCAGCTTGCCAACTGCTCCCGAATGCTTTCGGGACAAACCGCCACTGCGAATTTTCTATTCCGTCATCCTGATCCCGATGGCTATCGGGAGAAGGATCTCACTCGTGTTGGTTATTGAATATTTTACCTAAGCGTATGGGATGCTTCGTTCCTCAGCATGACATTCAGGTTGTTGAAATATATCGCTAACGCGCACCTTTGCCAACTGCCCACTGCAAACTGCCAACTTACTTCCTGTTATACTTTAATATAGATCTTCCGCTTATCCAGCACCCAGGCCAGGAACCACATCATGGCAATAAAACAAAGTGCATAGATCAATGATCCGATCCGGGGATCGTAGGGAAGAATGGGTTTGCAACAATATTCGTAGAACCATCCAAAAGGAGTGAGGTAATTTGTTTTGCCATCCGGGGCTATTGCTCCGGGGATACGGATCAATCCCATTAACCGGGGCAGTATTCCACTCAGCATGAAAATGAACAAAGGATTTTTTCCAAACACTTCAAAGAAACGGGTCCATACGCCTGTTCTTTTTTTGATCTCTATCAGGTAGATCATTACCGAAATGATAAGCATCGCCAGTCCGGAGGTATACACCGTATAAGAACTGGTCCATATTTTTTTATTGATGGGGAATACCATATCCCAGCAGAGGCCGGCAAACACCAGCACACAACCCGCAACGAATAATCCATTAAGCATTTCGGCCATTTTATTTTGTCCTTCACCCGATGTTTTCTGGATGATATAGTTTCCGGCCAGGTATCCCAGTATCACCTGTACAATGGCCGCAAAGGTATTCATCAATCCTTCGGGATCAAAAGCTACATGTTCGCCATGATACATATGGGTTTCGCCGATCAGGGCCTTGTCGATATTGGTGCCGAACCAACCCTGCAAACTATAAGGATCGCCGGGGTTCATGGCTACACAAAGAAACCAGTAGCCCAATAATATAAATGCGCCAAAAACAAAGCTGCCTCTTACTTTAAAAAAATGAATGATCACCGATGCGAAGAAATAACTAAGGGCGATGCGTTGCAGCACGCCAAAGATGCGAAGGTTCTCAAAGGGTTTGCCCACCAGGTTACCCGCATCATCGTATTTGATAAAGGGAAACCAGTTCAGGAACATGCCGATGCCAAAAATGAGCAGGGTTCTTTTAATGATTTTATACCAGAACCTTCCTTCGCCAGCCGCTTCTAGTCGGGGCATCACAAAGGCCATGGCATTGCCCACAGCGAATAAGAAAAACGGAAATACCAGGTCGGTGGGGGTGCATCCATGCCATTCGGCGTGATCCAGCGGACCAAAAATATGGCTCCAGCTGCCCGGATTGTTTACCATGATCATGAGGGCTACGGTAGCACCACGAAATACGTCGAGCGAATGGAAACGTTGATTCATACAGCAAGTTTTGGTAGAAGCTGTATGAAAGTTAATCAAATTCTTTCACTCAGTTCGAGCCAGCGCATTTCTTTTTCATCTAATAGCTGTACTATTTGTCCGATGCGGGCCGCCGCTTTTTGTAAGGTTTCAAAATCCATACCCCCAATATTCATTTTTTCTTCCAGTTCTTTTTTTTCTGACTGCAACTTGGGGATGTCTTTTTCGATCTGATCGAATTCCATTTTTTCTTTGAATGAAAGTTTAACTTTCGTGTCGGGGATCTTCTCGCTTATTTTAGGTGGAGCTGTGTCCACAGATGGTTTTGTGCTGCCGCCAGATTGTCGGTTTTCAATTAGTTCTTTTTCTTTCCATGCCCGATACAAAGTATAGTTGCCCGGAAAATCTTTGATAACCCCATCGCCTTCAAAGGCAAACAGGTGATCTACCAGTCGGTCCATAAAATATCGGTCATGACTCACAATTAAAATACATCCCGGAAAATCGAGCAGGAATTCTTCCAATGTTCGCAGGGTTTGCAGATCAAGATCATTGGTGGGCTCATCCAATATCAGGAAGTTGGGATTCAGGAACAACACACTCAATAAATGTAGTCTGCGTTTTTCACCTCCGCTTAATTTACTCAGCGGCGTATATTGTTGTTCGGCACTGAAACCAAATTTCTCCATGAACTGCGAGGCCGAGATCTTGCTACCATCTGCCAGCGGAAAGAATTCTGCAAAATCCTTTACATATTCAATGGCGCGCTTGTCTTCTTTATATTGTAATCCTTCCTGATTAAAGTTTCCAAAGACCACGGTGTCGCCATGGTTAACCTTGCCCGTATCGGGCTTTTCCTGATGCAGGGCAATCTTTAAAAAGGTAGACTTTCCAATCCCATTCTTTCCTACAATGCCGATCCGTTCACCTTTCTTGAATGTATAATCAAACCCTTTGATCAGTACTTTATCGCCATAACTTTTGTTTATTTTTTTCATCTCCAGCACCTTGCCTCCCAGACGGGTCATCTTCACCTGCAGGTTTACGTCCAGCTCTTCTTTTTTCTGGCTTACCCGTTCTTCAATATCTACAAAAGCATCCTGCCGGCTTTTCGATTTGGTGGTTCGGGCCTTGGGTTGCTTGCGCATCCATTCCAGCTCTTTCCTGAAAATATTCTTATCCTTCTGCAGTTCACTTTGCTGTACTTCCTGGCGCAGACTTTTCTGTTCCAGAAAATAATCATAGTCGCCATTGTACACATAGATCTTCTCTTCATCCATCTCCAGGATCTCGTTACACACGGCATCCAGAAAATAACGGTCATGCGTAACGCAGAGCAGGGTGATCTTCTGGGCCGACAAATAATCTTCCAGCCATTCGATCATTTGTACATCGAGGTGGTTGGTAGGTTCATCCAGTATCAGCAAACATTTTCCGGCGTGTAGTTGTGCTTCAATAAGTGATTGAGCTAAGGCTACGCGTTTCCGTTGGCCACCGCTGAGGTTCTTTACGGGTTCATTCAAGTGGTGCAGGTTGAGCTTTCCGAGGATCTGTTTCAGTTCGCTTTCAAAATTCCAGGCATTCAATTCATCTACCTTGGCCATCAGATCGGTGAGTTTGTCGATATTCTCTGCCTCTTCTTCCAGGCACATCTCATATTCTTTAACAGCTTTCACAACCGGATTGTCCATACGCAGCACATTGTCCCAGATGCTCTTCATTTCATCAAAATGGGTGTCTTGCTGCAACATCACCACTTTTATGTCTTTATGTACCCAAACCGTACCGCTATCTGCGGTGTCCAGTCCGGCAATGATCTTCAATAAGGTAGATTTTCCGCTTCCATTGCGTGCCACAAAGGCGATCTTATCACCTTCTTCTACATAAAAGGAAATATTTTTGAATAAGGTTCTTATGCCGAAGGATTTGCTGATATTTTCGATAGAGGCGTAATGCATGGCGGCAAAGGTAAAGGGTGGAGAATAATTAAAAATTAATAATTAAGCATTAATAATGGTGATGGGCTATTTTTGTGGGGTGTAGGCAATCTGTTTCACTCAGGGGTACACCATTACATATCATAACAATTAACCTCATGTCTAACCCATTCATTCATCCTTCTGCCATCATTGATGAGGGCGCGCAGATCGGCGCAGGAACCCGGATCTGGCATTTCTGTCATGTAATGCCTACCGCCATCATTGGCAGCAACTGTATCCTCGGACAAAATGTATATGTAGATAACCATGCCATCATCGGCAACGGCGTAAAAATTCAGAACAATGTATCGGTGTATCATGGGGTGGTATTGGAAGATGATGTGTTTGTGGGGCCATCGGCGGTATTCACCAATGTGATCAACCCACGCAGTTTTATTGAGCGCAAGACCGAATTCAAAAATATTGTGGTTAAAAAGGGTGCTACTATTGGGGCCAATGCTACCATTGTGTGCGGACTAACCATTGGAGAATATGCACTCGTGGGTGCGGGTGCGGTGGTGACCAAAGATGTGCAGCCCTATGCACTGGTGATCGGTAATCCTGCCCGTCAACTGGGGTGGGTAAGCGAACAGGCATACCGGTTAGTATTTGATGAACAGGGCGGGGCAGTTTGTGAAGGCGATGGATCGTTGTACCAGCTTCAGGGGAATGCGGTAGCTAAAATCTCATAACTTATCTTTCCATGAATCTAATAAGCCGATTAAAGACAGAGTCCTTTGCAAGGGGCATGTGGTTATCGGTGGTCTTTAATATTCTGGCCAAGGGCATCCTATTTCTGCTGACCATCTTGTTGGCTGCTTATTTTGGAAGCAATATCAAAACCGATATTTATTTTTTTGTGTATGGCAGCATGGTATTGCTGGCGGGTTTTATCAATGCCATTGACCATGCCGTACTCATTCCTCAATCGATGCGCCTGAGGCAAACTGATGGAGATGCTGCAGCGATGGCCTTCCTGAATTATTTTTTTCGGATCTATATTTTCATCGGATTAGCATTTGTAGTGCTGATGTATTTTTTTGGGACAAGGATTTTCGGGTGGGTGTCTAAATTTTCGGAGGTCGATATTGAGCTGTACAGAAATTATTTTCTGCTGGGCTCCTGTTATTTTTTCTTTTTACTAATCACTAATTATCTCAATGCCATCCTCAGTTCTTTAAAATATTTTACGGTGCCCATGATCATCAGCGGCATCAATAGCTGTGTGATGATCATGGGAATTGTATTGTTACACCGCCATTGGGATGTATTGTCTGTGTTCATCAGTGGTATTGCTGCATTCATCATTAACCTGACGCTGGTATTGATTTTGATGAAGGGGAAACTGGGGTGGAAATTTGGCGTTTATTCAGTGTCCATTTCCAAAAAAGTATTGCAGAATATTGGTTTCGCCGAACTGGGACAAATGGCAACCATGGCCAGTAGTTTCTTGCCCTTATTTATTTTAAGTGGATTTGGCAGTGGCGTTGTTAGTCTGATGAACTATGGAAAGAATATTGCTGATATCCCTAATTCCATCATTACCGCTCAAATCACGAGCGTTAGTGCTATCGAGTTGAATGAGCGGGCAGCAAAAAATGATCAGTTGGCCATGCAGCAAATATTCTTGCGCACCGGAAAATTATTATTGTATTTATTGGTGCCTGTTTCTTTTTTCTTGTTTTTATTTTCCCAATCTATAGTTCAACTATTTTATGTAAGGGGTAATTTTGGTTTAGAATCCCTATTGAGCGCTACAAAATATTTAAAATTATTTTCTATCACTATTGTTAGTATTGGTATTAATGCCTTGGTAGCAAGGTTGGTAATTGCCATTCAGGCGATACGGCAGTCATTAATGTATCAGGTAATTATTAATCTTTTGTTATTTACATGCATATGGGTATTTTCAAAAAATTATGGACCTTATGGCTATCCTTATGCAGTTATTTTAATGGGTATAGTCAATGTAGTGCTTCTTTTTTTTATGTGCAAAAAACTGACCCCGGGCATTAATTATTTGTCACTTATTAGATTCACAGTATGGTTGTTGGTTATAAATGCTCTTCTTGCAATTCCAATTTTTATTATTATTAAGTACCTATTGGTTGGTCCATTTACCCAAATAATCGTGAGTGCTTTTGTGTATTTTTTTGCGTTGTGGTTAATTAGGGAAAAGTTATTGAAAATTAAAGATTTACATTGAGTGTGTTAAAAGTAAATAGGTATACAAATAATTATTGGAGAACACATATAAATAAATAGTGAATAAAAAATTATATTTTATCATTTTTCTATGAACAGACTCTAGTCGTTATAAAAAATTAGAAATCACCTCAAAATAAGTTGTATTTTAAAGATCAGATCATGCTTGATAAAAAAAATATTATTTCCACCCTGCCTTCCCAAAATTTGGTTATGATTGAATTAGGTTGCGGAAACTTTAAAAAGAAGTCTGCTTATATTGGAATTGATCTTAATGATCACGAAGATGTTGATATAGTTGGTGATGTTTATGAAGTGTTAAGTGCTTTTCCAAATGAATCTGTAAATGAAATTCATTCTTTCCATTTCTTTGAGCATATAAAGGATGTTGCAAGGTTGTTATCTGAACTTGAGCGAATACTAAAACACAATGGAATTATAGAAATAGTGGTACCTCATTTTTCAAACACATATTTTTATTCAGACTTTACACATAAGAATATGTTTGGTTTGTTTTCTTTATCTTATTTAGCGAAAGATAAATATTTAAATCATAAAGTACCTTTATATAATAGTGATACACAATTGTCTTTAAATTATGTCAAATTATATTTCAGCTCTCCTTTATACATTAACAGACCCTTTCGCTGGTTGCAACAGCTTTTATTTAATTCTTTTCCTTTAATGAAAGAGTGGTATGAGGAAAGTTGGTCTAGGACATTTCCTTGCTATGAAATTAAGTATATGTTAACTAAAGTATAGACTTATAATGTATAGTGTTAGTATATTGATACCTACATATAATCAGGCAGCTTTTATTTCACGTGCTGTTGAAAGTGCGCTAAGTCAAGATTATGAAAATATAAGGATTATTATATCTGATGATAATTCCAGTGATAATACTGAGCAGACTCTTGCGTGCTTTCTAGGAGATACCAAAATTCGGTATAAAAAAAATACAACTAACCTGGGTAGAGTAGCCAATTATAGACAACTTTTATATGAAATGGCTGAGTCAGATTGGGTAGTTAATTTGGATGCAGATGATTATTTTACTAATGAAAGTTTTATTTCACAGGCGATTAATGCGATAAAGGAGGAGGGAGAAAAAAAAGTACTTTTTTATCAAGGAATACATTTGAAACAGAATAAGGAAAATGAAAGCAGAATATTCACTGAATTAAGTTCAGAGAAATTAAGCTTGCCAGCTTATTGTTATTTCCTAAATTATTTTGAGAATAAGCATTTTTCACATATGTCAACTTTATATAACAGAAAAGATGCCATAGATAGCGGCTTTTATCAATGTGATATACTTTCATCCGATATTTTTTCTGTTCTTCAACTTTGTATTAATAAAAAGAATGGGGTAGTGATTTTAACTAAAACAATTTCAGGAGTTTGGTGTATGCATGGCGCTAATATCAGTAAAACTCTGAGTATTAATGTTCATCTAAGGAATTATTTTAAATATTTCAATTTGTATAGGCAAGCAATAGCAAACGATTTTAATAGAATTGCTTGTTATAAATGGATAATAAATGCTTCTAAATTTTACTGGTTAACTTATTTGAATACTTTATTAAAAAGTCTTAAAGTGAAATTGTAGAAATTATTAATGAGCGCTTGATAGTATCCTATCAAAGAAGTTTTCTTCTGCTTTAATATTTTTAAATAACTTATTAAAATTGACAGATATTTGTTCTCGATATCAATTTTAAACCAATCTTAAATGAATGGAATAAGGCCTAAACTACTGATCTTCATCAACACTCTGCAATCTGGGGGAGCCGAAAGGGTTGTATCCCTGTTATTGGGACATTTGAAAGATGATTTCGAGATCCACCTGGCCTTATACTGCAATATCATTGATTACAAGATACCGGCTGAAATAAAAATACTGGACCTGAAGCAGCCCCTGAAAGAGGGGCGATTGATCAGGTTATTGAAACTTCCATTCTTATCGTATAAGGTATACCGTTACTGCAAGCAAAATGCCATTAATATTTCGGTAGCCTTTCTGTACCGCCCTTGTTATATCAATGCCCTGATGAAGAGTTGCTGGGGTTATACCGGCAAAGTGATCATGTGTGAAAGGACCCACCAGACCACCATGCTGCAGAATCAGAATCAATTATACCGTTGGTTCTCCACCTTTATGGTGAAGTATTCTTATAAGCGGGCCAACCTGGTGCTGGCCAATTCTTATGCCATGCAGACCGATCTGATCGAGAATTTCAGGATCAAAACACCGGTGCGGGTAATATATAATCCGATTGACCTGGGGTTCATCAAAAACCATAAAGATGAGGATCCCGGGTTCGTGTTTGATAAGAACATCTTTTATTTTGTGAATGTGGGCGGATTCCGCAGGGAGAAGAATCACCTGTTATTGTTACAGGCTTTTTTTATCCTGAAGAACCTGCCCTGTAAATTATTGATCGTGGGCGGGGGTATCATGGAAGAGGAGTTGAAACAAAAAGTAAAGGACCTGGGCCTTGGCGATAAAATTGTGTTTTGCGGATTTGAGAGCAACCCGTTCCGGTTCGTTAGCAGGAGTGATTGTTTTGTGCTGAGTTCCGATGTGGAGGGCTTTCCAAATGTGTTGATCGAGGCATTGGCCTGTGGTAAGCCGGTTATTTCAACCGATTGTCATTCGGGACCTAGGGAGCTATTAGCCCCCGCTACCGACCTGCATCACCGGGCCATCAATAACTACGAAATAGGAGAATACGGGATCTTAACCCCGGTAAATGATATTACGGCATTGGCACTTGCCATGCGGAAGATGTATGAAGATGCCGAACTCCGTAACCGTTTTGCTTCCCGTGCAGCCGGACGTGCCCAGCAGTTTGATGTGAATGAGATCAAGGAGTTTTTTCATGTGGCTTTTTCGGGGGCGTAGAACGTTTAAAACGTTTAAGGGTTTAAGACGTTTAAGGGTTGGGGAGGCGGGTTTAAGGTTTAAAGTGTAAGGTTTAAGGTTTTGAAGTGCCCAAATAAAACATTGTTGCGTAATAATGAACTGTTCAATACCTCCAACTTCCAACTTCCAATCTCCAACCTCCAACTTCCAACTCCCAACTTCCAACTCCCAACA
The DNA here is from genome assembly GCA_903878475.1 of uncultured Bacteroidota bacterium. Taxonomy (GTDB): domain Bacteria; phylum Bacteroidota; class Bacteroidia; order Chitinophagales; family Chitinophagaceae; genus Ferruginibacter. The sequence continues at coordinate 17,918 of CAIRHQ010000014.1, forward strand.
TGGCTTCCCTTCACATATTATCTCTATTTTTGTTGAAAGGCTTACAGCATGCATACGATATTACTTACTGGGGGGGCAGGATTCATTGGGTCGCATTTAACCCGTTTATTTGTAACGAAGTACCCCGATTATACCATTGTAAACCTCGATAAACTGACCTATGCCGGCAATCTCGAGAACCTGAACGATATTGAGGGAAGGCCAAATTATCAGTTTATAAAGGGTGATATTACCGATCTGGCCCTGTTAAGGCAGTTATTCATTGAATACCGGTTCACGGCCGTGCTGAACTGTGCAGCCGAAAGCCATGTAGATCGCTCCATTACTGACCCTTTAGCTTTTATAACTACCAATGTACTGGGAACGGCGTCGTTGTTACAGGCGGCAAAGGAATCCTGGGCAGGCAATATGGAGGG
>CAIRHQ010000015.1 GCA_903878475.1 uncultured Bacteroidota bacterium
CTCAATTATAATTAATCTGAAAGGTATTCTGCTTTTGGTAGATCTCTGTAGCCCTGAGTTATGATATAATAATCGAGAATTTACATCATGTGTTTCACCTATATAATACTTATGGTCTCTAAGGCTTTGCAATATGTAAACATAATGAGGCATAAAAAAATCCCTACAAATGTAGAGATTTTATAAAGTCGGGATGACAAGATTCGAACTTGCGACCCCACGCCCCCCAGACGTGTGCGCTACCGGGCTGCGCTACATCCCGAAATAATGAAAACAGCGTAAAGAATAAGCCCTGAAGCCAAATTCATACCCCAAAATCATATGAGGAGGGCAAAAGTACTTGAATTTTTCAATTCAAAAAAGACCAACTTATCTTATCTTTACTCAACTCTATATACATGACGGTTTTAATAAAGCAAGCCAAAATCATTTGTCCCTCCTCCTCCTTTCACGGAAAACAACAAGATATTTTAATCAAGGAAGGGAAAATCAACAAAATCGACGATCATATTGACGCTCCTGATAGCCAGGTGATCGCAATACCCGGATTATGTGTAAGCCTCGGCTGGATGGATATTTTTGCCGATTTTGCCGACCCCGGTTTTGAATACCGAGAAACGCTGGAAACAGGTGCAAAAGCCGCAGCCGCCGGCGGATTTACCGATGTAATGCTGATGCCTAATAGTCAGCCAGTGGTGGATAATAAATCGCAGGTAGAATATATCACCCAAAAATCTAAACAGTTAGCGGTAAATATCCATCCTATTGGTGCCCTCACCAAACAAACAGAGGGCAAAGAACTTTCTGAGATGTACGATATGCACCAGTCGGGCGCCATCGCCTTCAGCGACGGCATCCATCCGGTACAAACTCCTGGCTTATTACTCAAGGCACTTCAATATGTGGTAGCCATTGATGCTACAGTCATCCAGGTGCCCGATGATCATACCATTGGTAGTCATGGCCTGATCAACGAAGGCATCATCAGTACCCAACTGGGCTTACCGGGCAAACCCGCTATCGCCGAAGAACTGATGATCGTTCGCGATATTGAACTGGCCAACTATACCGGATCTAAAATTCATATCACAGCAGTATCCACTCAAAAAAGTGTTGATCTAATTGCCAAAGCAAAATCTGCGGGTACCCGTATCAGTTGCTCAGCTACCCCCTACCATTGTTTTTTTTGTGATGAAGACTTGCAGCAATATGACACCAACCTGAAAGTGAATCCACCCTTGCGTACCCGAAAAGATATGCAGGCTGTTCAACAGGCAGTACTCGACGGAACCATTGATTGTATTGCCACACACCATCTTCCGCAGAACTGGGATAGCAAGACCTGCGAATTTGAATATGCTAAATTTGGCATGACCGGACTGGAGACTGCTTTTGCTGTGCTCCGCAGCATGGGATGTTCTGCAGAAAGATTTGTACAGATGCAAACTCAAACTGCAAGGGATATTTTCGGACTTGCATCTCCTACTATTGAACCTGGAGCAGCTGCATGCCTTAGCTTATTTTTACCAGATGCTGAATTTGTGTATGCAGTTGAAAATATCAAATCAAAATCGAAGAACTCTCCTTTTATCGGAACCAAATTAACAGGATCGGTGATCGGCATCATTAACGGAAATCATATTGAACTCAATTGAACATGAATAATATTGCCGCAAAGTATAAGGGACTGATCACAGGTGCAATTATGATCGCAATTTCTATGGGCATTTTTGCCTGGCAAAAAAGCTTTGATAGCAGCCTGCAAAACTTTGTTTATGTTACTTATGTGCTTGGCATCATCTGGACATTATTTAGTTATAAGCAGCAAACCAATTCTACCGCCTCCTTTAAAGCCTATTTCTCTGAAAGTTTTAAATGTTTTATTGTGGTTACGCTCATGATGGTGTTATTTACCTTATTCTTTATCCTGTTGCATCCCGAACTGAAAGAACAAATGGGTGTGCTGATGCGGGAAGATATGGCCAAGATGAAAGATCAAACCCCGCTGGATATTGAGAACAGTATCAACAGCGCAAAAAAATTCTTTCTACCCGGATACTTGATGGCAGCAGTTTTGGCCAACCTGTTCATCGGAACCCTGGTTACCGTGATCACGGGGGGATTTTTGAGTACGCAAAGACGCAACTAATCAAATATTACCATTAAATTTACCCTTAGTACATTATAAAATATTACTTATGGACCTTTCGATAGTGATACCACTATTCAATGAAGATGAATCATTGCCCGAGCTTACCGCCTGGATCGACAGGGTGATGCAGGCCAATCAATTTAGCTATGAGGTGATCATGATCGATGATGGCAGTTCCGA
>CAIRHQ010000016.1 GCA_903878475.1 uncultured Bacteroidota bacterium
AAAATACTTTAAAATTTATTTCGGCCTTACTCGCGCTGGTGGTTGTTTTCTCCGCCTGTAACAAAGCCGATAACCTCACCAAGGTTGATGCCTTGCCGGTTTATCAGTTGGGTACTTCGCCGGTGCTGAGCAGTTCTACCGCTACGGTGGCACTTATGTTGGCAGATACGGTACGTCCGGTGATCAATTTCTCCTGGACCAATCCAAAATATTCCAATGACTCGGCTAGCACCAAGTATATTTTGGAGATCGATTCAACAGGTAAAAACTTTGCCAAGGAAAATACCAAAACCGTTATTGGTTTGCTGAGTACTTCCTTATCCGGAAGAGACCTGAATGGTATCTTACTGAATCTCGGGTTCAGACTGGGTGTTGCTCAAACCATTGATGTAAGACTGATCTCTTCTTACAACAACAACAACGAAAGGTATATGAGCAATGTGCTGAAAATTACTGTTACTCCGGTTGCTGATCCATCTAAACTGATCTCAGCCAATAGTTCAGTTACTTGTACACTGGCTAATGCAGCATTACCATCCAATACTTTTTCATGGACGCCTTCTTTTTCAGGTTATCCAGCTGCAGTAACCTATACCCTGCAATATGATTCAGCCGGAAAGAATTTCGTGGCTCCAATCGATATTGCTGTAGGTGCTTCTATCTTTACTAAAGGACTTACCCAGGGTGAAATGAATGTCACTTCTATCAATTCAGGTATTCCTGCAGGTGGGTTAGGAAAAGTAGAATATCGTATTAAAGCAGTTACTGCTTGGGGTGCTACCACTTACTCTAATGTAGTGAATGTAACCATCCAAAGTTATATCCCCATTTTGCGTGTATACCTGCCCGGTGGTTATCAGGCAGCTACCGGTAATGGTGGTGACTGGGATCCAGGATCCGCTCCTGAACTGATCAGGGATCTGCGTGGTCCTGTGTTCAACAGTTTGTATTATATCTATATTTATATTCCAGCTGGTTCTGAGTTTAAAGTTACTGTAGGTCGTAGCTGGGCCGTTAACTATGGTGGATCAGGTGGTGTGCTTTCTTCAGGTGGCGCTAATTTCTCTGTAGCCAGTGCAGGATTTTACAGGATCTCTGTAAACATCACCAATATGACCTATAATATCACCACAGGCCGTATGGGCTTTGTAGGTGGTGCAACAGGAGCAGGATGGAATCCTCCGAATGTATTCCCTACTTATGCAATGGGCAATGCTGCTACTAACTTATTTGTAGGACTTTCCAATTTCACTTCAGGTGGATGGAAAATGATCGATAATAATGCATGGAATAACGGTAGCAATGCGGTTGATGAAACCCGTAGCTATGGTACGCCTAACGGCGACGGTGGTACGCTGGAAACCAACGGCAATAATTTCAATGATTATGCATCTGCAGGCCGCTACCGCGTAATCTGGGATGGCCGCGATGTGAATAATGTTAAGTATTGGACCAGTCCTGGTACTGAAATGCGCGTAGTAGGCGATGGTATCAACCAGGCCGGTGTGAATGATTGGGATCCAGGAACTTCTCCTCAAATGACCTATTCCGGTAACGGGGTATGGACCATCAGCATCACCCTTAAAGCCAATAAGGATATTAAATTCCTGGCCGGTAATGCATGGGGCGCATTTGATTATGAAGATAACAGCGGACAAAGTCAGGCTACCGGTGTTGCTAAAGGCATCAAGTGGGAAGGTGGTAACAACTTTAAAACACCAACTGCTGCTGGTACTTATACCATTACTTTGAACGAGAATCTGCAAACAGTTACCATTAACTAATACTGTTTTCAATCATATTTTTAATTGCCATCTGTTTCAGGTGGCAATTTTTTTTATCAGTAATTTTGTTTCATGAAAAAATATTTGCTCACTATTTTGATGCTTTCCTGTTTGATCACGGTTAATTCTTCCTGCAAGAAATCAACAGCTGTGAATCCACCGGATAGCCTTCCCAAACAGTATTATTCGTTTAACCAGTTTGTAATGGGCGCCGATCTGTCGTATGTAAATCAGGTTGAAGATTATGGTGGCCGCTACAAGGATTCGGGTGTGCAAAAAGATCCGTACCTGATCATGAAGAACCATGGTTGTAACCTGGTTCGGGTTCGGTTATGGCATCATCCTACATGGCTGGCTCCATTAAATGCGGGCAGGCTTTACAGTGATCTGTATGATGCAGAAAAGACCATCCGCCGGGCAAAGAATGCGGGTATGGCCGTTAATCTGGATCTGCATTATTCTGATACCTGGGCCGATCCGGGTACCCAACAGGTTCCTGCTGCCTGGTCGGGATTGAATTTACTTACCCTGAAAGATTCTGTTTATAATTATACCCTAGCCGTGCTTAATTATTTGAAAAGTAAAAACCTTACGCCCGAAATGATCCAGATCGGCAATGAAACCAATCAGGGTATGTTGTGGCCTGTAGGTAAAACCTCGGGTAGTGATTTTAGTTCTTTTGCCGTGCTGCTCAAATCAGGCATCAAGGCCGTGCGCGATTTTTCAGTAGGCTCTACCATCAAACCCCAGATCATATTGCATGTGGCTCAATTACAAAATGCAGATTATTGGGCAGCTAATCTGATCACCGCGGCAGGCGTTACCGATTTTGATGTACTGGGCCTTTCGCATTATTCAAAATGGGGTACCATTAATGCGATGGCCGATATTACCAGCACCATCAGCAGGCTGAAAACAACTTATGGAAAAAAAGTAATGATCGTGGAAACGGCTTATCCATTTACTACTCAAAATGCCGATAGCTATTCTAATCTGATTGCTGGTGATGGATATGTAAATGGATATCCGATCAGTGAAGCGGGGCAATACCAATACATGAAAGACCTTACCCAGGCGATAATTTCAGGAGGCGGTACCGGTATCATGTACTGGGAACCAGCCTGGATAAGTTCCTCCTTGCATGATCTGTGGGGAACCGGCAGCAGCTGGGACAATTGCACTTTATTTGATTTCAGTAGCAATGGACTTCCGGCGCTGGATTATATGAATTATCCATACCGGTTTTAATATTACTATCTCTAGATTGCATAAAAAAAAGCCCCGAAAATTTCGGGGCTTTTTTTAAAACTATTAATTATGCACGAAGATCAATTTTAAACGCCAAGCTTAAATAGGAATAATAATTGCCTTTCTGATCACCTTCATTGGCTAGCCATTCTTGTCCGCCAATGCATAGCGTATGATCATAACTACCCAATGCTTCTCCCAGTCCGATCAGTTCACCTTCACTTTGTAAACGGAAGCCATAGGTATTGCCTTTTTGTAGCCGGATACCACCTATTGGGAAGGAGATCCATTTGCCACTGTCTTCTTTAATGAGTTCTACTGTGGAGGTTTCTAATACCGGTCCCCAGGTTTTATTTTCTGCATCAAAACTATGCAGACTAAGCACTACTGGTTCTTTTTCAGTGACCAGGGTTGAAAAAATCTCGATGCTGTCGAGTTCGCCTTCGGTAGGACAAATAAAAGTTTGACCACTAATCTTGCCCTTAGTTTCTCCTTTGCGGCGTCCGATCCAGGAAGTGGTATTGTTGGTGGTTTGTTCAACCACGGCTTTTAGGTGAAATTTTGATTGGTTCATTTTCAGTAGGATTTGTTGAATAATAAGAAGATCCGAATATAAAATCTTCATTACTATAAACTCTGTATATCAATAGATTATTGTATTGCAGCCGAATTATATTATTAAAAGAAAATGTTAATAAAAATCAGTTGGCGGTTTGTCCCGTTAGCAAACGGGAGCAGTTGGCGAAAATCAGTTGGCGGTTGGCAGTAGGCAGTTGGCTGAGTGCTCGTTAGCGATAGAGATCATCAATCAAAATGTATTGCCAACCGCAGGTTATCTGTGCTCATCCGCATTAATCCGCGTTTTCCGTGTATCCATTTCCTATACATATCAAAATTTAAAATACACGAAAAGCCGCCCAAAATTCTTGCTGTCGTTCTCAATGCGGTGATATAGTGGCTTAATATGGGGTAGCTGTAGAAACCGTTCTACTTTTTTTCTTAATTGTCCGCTACCCTTACCCGGGATGATCTCCACCTCTCTGATCTTTTTGTCGATAGCATCTTCAAATGCCTGCAACAGGGCATTGTCTATCGCCTTGCTGTTATTGTAGATATTGTGGAGGTCGAGTTTGATGCGGGACATAGGAACGTTTAAGGGTTTAATGGTTTAAGGGTTTAAGGTTGGGTGAACGTTTAGAGTTTAGGGTTGAGGAATTTAGCAAAGTATTACGAATTGAAGGAACCTCCAACCTCCAACTTCCAACCTCCAACTTTTAATGCTAAACAAGTTTAATGCCGCCCCCTTCAAACAAGATCTTCCGCTGCCGGTAGAGATTACCGATGGTCATCTTAAAGGTTTTCTTGCTCATGCTGAATACGGAATAGATATCTTCCGGTGAACTTTTATCGCCATAGGGTAGGAACCCGTTATTTTCATTGAGGAGTCTTAGAATTTTTTCTGTTTCATCTTCCACACGGTTGTATCCTGATTTGCCCGCAGCCACATCGATGCGGTTATCGGAGTAGATCTTTTTTATGAATCCCGGGAACCTGTCGCCGGCGGTGATCTCGCGGTAGATCTCATTGTGGTGGAGTACTCCCGTATGCTGGTTGTTGATGATCACCACATATCCAATATCGGTGCGGCGATATACCAACAGATTCACCTGCTCCAGTTCTTTCACAGTGAGCGTATCATTGCTTAAAAAAGATTCGATCTTTTCGGTAGCGGCTAAACGCCCTGTTTGTTCATCGAGGTAGATCTTTACCAGGTATTCTCCATTGGGGATCATGCCCCGTTGTTGTTTGGAAGTGGGTACAAAAATATCTTTCATCAGGCCATTGTCTAAGAAAGCGCCCTGTGGAGTAACCGTAATGGCCTTAAGTTTTACAATATCGCCCAACACACCCTTGGGTTCCTGGGTGGTGGCAATGAGGCGGTCTTCGCCATCATGATAAAGAAATACGCGCAGGGTATCACCAATCTTGCTGCCTTCGGGAACAAATCGTTTCGGCAGCAGGATACCTTCGGCACCATCATCGAGATAAAGTCCGAAGGGGACCTCTCTGATCACATTCATTTGATTGTATTCTCCTACTTTGATCATATTATTGCTATTGCCGTAAAGGTACGCTATTCGCCAGTATGTGATTTCAGGCGCTTGGGGCTTATTTCAGTATCTTTGTAAAAATTAAATAATAGTATTTTGAAGTTCACAGAATTTGGATTTGACGACAGATTGATGGAAGGCATTGATGCTTCGGGTTATGAGGATGCTACCCCGGTACAGGAACAGGTTATTCCACATATTATGGCTGGTAAGGATATTATCGCTTCCGCCCAAACCGGCACCGGAAAAACAGCCGCATTTTTACTCCCCCTTATTAATAAGATCATCACTGACCCGGGCGAAGACCATACCAATACAGCCCTGGTGATCGTGCCTACCCGTGAACTGGCCATCCAGATCGCACAACATATGGAAGGTTTGTCGTATTTCACTTCGGTGAGTTCTATCGCTGTTTTTGGAGGAGGTGATGGAAATGCATTTGTGCAGGAGAAAAAAGCATTGAGTCATGGTGCCGATGTGGTGATCTGTACACCCGGCAAGATGATGGCACATATTAAAATGGGCTATGTGAAATTGGACGGACTCAAGTACCTGGTACTTGATGAGGCCGACAGGATGCTGGATATGGGATTTTATGACGATATCATGTTCATCATTGGACATCTCCCTAAAAAAAGACAGAACCTTTTGTTTTCGGCTACCATGCCCCATAAGATCAGGGATATGGCCAGAAAGATATTACATGCTCCGGTGGAAATTAATATCTCTATCAGCAAACCACCAGAGAAGATCATCCAGCAGGCATTTATGGTGTATGATACCCAGAAGATACCGTTGGTGAAGATCTTACTGAAGAAAAGAGATTTTAAATCGGTACTGATATTCTGTAGTAGTAAGCTTAGCGTAAAACAACTTACCCGCGACCTGAAGCGGGGAGGTATTCCTGCCGATGAGATACATAGCGATCTGGAACAATCAAACAGAGAAGAAGTTTTAATGCGATTCAAAAGCGGCCGGCTGCCGGTACTGGTGGCTACGGATATCCTTAGCCGGGGTATTGATATCGATAATATTGACTTGGTGATCAATTATGATGTGCCGCATGATGGTGAAGATTATGTACATCGTATTGGTCGTACGGCCCGTGCAGCTGCCGATGGCACTGCCTATACCTTTGTAAGCGTGAAGGAACAACGTAAATTCATGGCCATTGAACGGTTATTGGGTAAACCCGTGCCTCAAGCAACCGTTCCCGAAGAACTGGGCGAAACGCCTGCTTACAATCCATCAGCCGGTTCCCGTAATGAAGGAAATCGCGGAGGTTTTAAAAAGCCTATGCGATCCGGGGGCAGTGGAAATAATCGCAGGCACAGTTAAGTTTTTTTCTCCCGGGATCCGGTGATTTTTCTTTAGCCATATCTCCTTTGGCTGAAATATATTTGTATAAATAAATTTCTATTCATTCCGGTTCCCACATATTAGCCAATCCCATTGAATATATTCCGGGCGTGAGCACCTTGAAAGGTGATCTGCTTCGTAAGGAGCTGGATATTGCCCGTTTTGGTGATCTGCTGCAACATTTTCCGATCAGGCATGTTGATAAGACCAAGATTGAACAGATCGGATCGCTTACTCACCATAACGAGTATGCGCAGGTGGCAGGAATCGTTCGTTCGATGGAGATCATCGGCGAAAAAAGAGGAAGAAGATTGGTGGTTACCCTGCGAGATAAGACGGGCGAAATAGAACTGGTTTGGTTTCAGGGTATCAGCTGGATGCAGAAGGCCTTGCAGGTGGGGAAAGCTTTCTTGGTTTTTGGCCGACTGGGTTTCTTCATGGGTAAGCCACAGATCGCTCACCCTGAAATGGAATTGTATACGGCACAAAAGCCCGAAGGCAAAAATTATCTGGAGCCGGTTTATCCTACCACCGAAAAATTAAAAGCGAAAGGGATCAGCGGCAGGGCATTCAGCAAATTCACCTATGCTTTATTGCAGTTGCTGAGTGAAAAAGATCTTCCGGAAAACCTGCCCGAATCTTTGATCAAAAAATATAAGTTCATCAGCCATTTTGAAGCCTTTCGGCAGATCCATTTCCCGGCCTCTGAAAAGCACTACCAGCATGCTTTACGGAGATTGAAATTTGAGGAATTATTTTTTGCGCAGTTGCGGATGGCCCTGATCAAAAGCAGAAGACATAGAAGCAGTGTAGGATTGGTGTTTGAACAGGTAGGCAGTTTGTTCAATGATTTTTACAAACATTATCTTCCTTTTAAACTTACCGAAGCCCAGAAAAGGGTACTGAAGGAGATCAGAATGGATACAGGCAGCGGCCGTCAGATGAATCGGCTCTTACAAGGGGATGTGGGCAGTGGAAAGACCATTGTGGCACTGATGATGATGTTGCTGGCCGGCGACAATCAATTTCAGAGTGTGATCATGGCCCCAACCGAGATACTGGCCCAGCAGCATTATAATAATATCACCGAACTATTAAAAGATATGCCGGTTTGTGTAAAACTGCTCACCGGTTCATCTGTATCTAAAACAAGGAAGGCAGTATTGAAAAGTTGTGAGGATGGTACACTGAATATTCTGGTGGGTACGCATGCTGTGCTGGAAGAAAATGTGAAGTTCAAGAATCTTGGTTTCGCTGTGGTAGATGAACAGCATAAATTTGGTGTGGAGCAAAGAGCAAAACTTTGGAAAAAGAATGCCATTCCGCCCCATATCCTGGTGATGACGGCCACGCCAATCCCCCGCACGCTGGCCCTTACAGCCTATGGTGATCTGGATTATAGTGTGATCGATGAATTGCCTCCCGGAAGAAAGCCTATTCATACCCTGCACCGCAATGAATCGGCAAGGCCACAGGTGATGGGATTTATTAAAGGGGAATTACAGAAAGGGCGACAGGCATATATTGTTTATCCACTGATCGAAGAAAGCAGTACACTGGATTACGAGAACCTGATGAAGGGTTATGAAGAAGTAAAATCCTTTTTTCCTGAGCCGGCTACATGGATCAGTATGGTGCATGGTAAACAAAAGGCTGATCAGAAGGATACCAATATGCAGCGGTTTGTTACTGGCGATACACAGATCATGGTTAGTACCACGGTCATTGAAGTGGGGGTGAATGTACCCAATGCGAGTGTGATGCTGATCGAAAGTGCAGAGAAATTTGGGCTCTCTCAGCTACACCAACTTAGAGGAAGGGTAGGAAGGGGTGCTGAAAAAAGTTTTTGCATTTTATTAACAGGTCCCAAAATATCAAATGACGCCCGCGAACGATTAAAGATCATGGTGGCCACCAACGATGGGTTTAAAATAGCTGAAAAAGACCTGGAGATCCGTGGGCCGGGGGATATTGAAGGAACCCGGCAAAGTGGCCTATTAAACTTCCGGTTGGCCAGTATAGTCGAAGATAAGGCCATGCTGGAAGCGGCCCGGGAAACAGTGGAGCAGATACTCGAAACCGATGCCGAATTAGAGCTGGCAGAGAATTTGCGGGTAAAACAATATTTACAGCAGCAAAAGGGAAAAACGGCCTGGAGTAAGATTTCCTGAGTTGTGCATTTATAACAGTTGATTAACCCGTTGAGCCTGATCAAATTGTTGGAGTTAGGCATATATTAGCTAAATTGTAAAAAAGAAATTCTTGCAAATTCAGAGAAAAATAATCGTGAAATTTCTACCCTTATTGCTATTTGTTTTGCTGTCATTTTCCGGTACGGCACAAACCCAGTTTATTGAAAACCGTGGGCAGTGGGATGCAAGGGTGAACTATCGTGGCGATTTTTCATCGGGCGCTTTTTTTCTAGAAAATCAGGGATTTACGGTGTTGGTCAATAATGCTACCGATCTTATCGCCGTATCTGAATTGATGCATGGTCATGGTGCTATACCCAACCCACAGGTACCGGTAGTGTTGCATTCGCATGCGTATAAAGTGGAATTTGCCGGTGCATCTCCCAATATTCAGCGTGTGCCGGATAAATTGCTTCCCAATTACAATAATTATTTTATAGGAAATGACCGGTCTAAATGGGCCGGAGGCTGCAGGCTATTCGAGGCCGTTACTTACCAGAACGTGTACCCGAATATTGATGTTCGGTATTACAGCGATGCCGGAAACCTCAAGTATGATATCATTGTTCATCCGGGTGGTAATGTAAATGCCATCGCCATGAAATATACGGGTGTCGATCGCCTTTCGGTACAAAATAAAGAACTGCATATCGCCACTTCGGTGGGTGATATCAAAGAACTCTATCCTTATTCATATCAGGTACAGGAAGGCAAGCGCCTTACCGTAAATTGTAAATACAGTGTACAAAATAATATAGTGCGTTTCAAGGTAGATGATTATGATCCACAGTCTACGATCGTTATTGACCCCACCCTGATCTTCTGTTCTTTTACGGGTAGCACCCAGGATAACTGGGGTTATACGGCCACACCGGGGCCTGATGGAAGTTTTTTTGCGGGCGGTATCTCCTTCGGTACTGGTTTTCCCGTAACCCCTGGAGCTTTTCAAACCGTGTTTTCAGGAGGGGTTAATGAAGACAATACAGGCGTGTACGATATCGCCATTATCAAGCTTTCACCCGATGGTTCTCGTAATTTATATGCCACCTATCTAGGAGGTAACGGTAACGAGCAGCCGCATAGTATGATCTGCGATGCAACGGGCGCGCTGATCGTGGCAGGAAGAAGTAAATCCGGCAATTACCCCAAAACCAAACCGCTGATCGGTACGGGTGGTGGCTATGATATTGTGGTAACTAAATTAAGTCCCGATGGGAAGTCCCTGATGGGGTCAATTCAGATCGGCGGCTCTGGTGATGATGGGGTGAATATCCGGGGTAAATATGTTGCACCCGATGGGGCTGATGCTACTCGCCGTAATTATGGCGACGATGCCAGAAGTGAGGTGATCCTTGATGCCGCCGGAAATATTTATGTAGCCTCCTGTTCCCAGTCGGCTAATTTTCCGGTAACGGCAAATGCATTCCAAAAAACCTTTGGTGGTGCAAGGCAGGATGGAGTAGTTCTGAAATTCAAACCCAATCTGGCCGATACTTTATTCAGTTCTTTTTTTGGTGGCTCGGGCGATGATGCTTGCTTTGTATTATCACTGGATCCTACAACTCAAAATATTTATGTAGCAGGTGGAACAACCAGCAATGACCTCCCTGGTAATACAGTTAATGTGATCAACAGCAGCAACCAGGGCTTGGTAGATGGATTTGTTACATCCATACAGAATTCAGGCAATGCCATCATTAAAACAACCTATGAGGGTACCGGGGGCAATGATCTGGTATATGGTATCCAGTTTGATAAATTCGGATTTCCTTATATCATGGGCACTACTACGGGTAGCTGGCCTGTGCAGAATGCTGTTTTCAGCCATACCGGGGGTAAGCAGTTCATCAGTAAATTAAAACCCGATCTGTCGGGCTATGTATATTCTACGGTATTCGGCACTAATTCTTCCAATCCAAATCTGTCGCCCATTGCGTTTATGGTTGACCGTTGCCAGAATGTATATGTATCCGGTTGGGGCGGCGGCATTAATATTCAGAAACTATTCCCTTCGGCCGGTACTACCGGTATGCCAGAGGTAAATGCACTAACGGGTATTCCACCTCCAGACGGCGCTGATTTTTACTTTTTTGTGCTCGAGAAAAATGCCAATAGCCAATTCTTTGGTTCTCATTTTGGGCAGAATGGCGGAGTTGGAGATCATGTAGATGGCGGCACAAGCAGGTTTGATGCCAATGGTGTTATTTACCAGGCCATCTGTGCCAACTGTGGTCGGGGTGTGGCCTTTCCCACAACGCCCGGTGTTTATGCGCCCACAAACCGATCTACCAATTGCAATGAGGCCTGTGTAAAGATCGCAATGAATTTTGCCGGTGTAGGAGCCAGTGTAAAAGCTACCATTGATGGTGTAATCGATACCATCGGTTGTGTACCACTCACCATCAAATTCACCGATACGCTGGCAAAAGGGAAAATGTATATCTGGAATTACGGCGATATTTATAGTCCGAAAAATGATACCACCTATGCGCCCAATAATTCTACCTCGCATACTTATAGTCATGTGGGCAGTTATAAACTGACATTGATCTCTATTGATTCACTGACCTGTAATATTTCCGACACCGCTTATATCACCGTAAAAGTGGGCAACAATGTGGTGGTGCCTGATTTTAATTTTGTGAAACTCGATTCCTGCAATAGTTTGCGATACCAGTTCATCAATAAAACCACAGCCACCTTGCCGGTGTATTCCGCGAATACATTCTTATGGGATTTTGGAGATGGTTCTCCAAGGGTCAGGAGCGGCTTCGCTTCTGTGATTCATACGTTTCCTTCACCAGGCACTTATAAGATCTCATTGTTGGTGGATGATACCGTTTTTTGCAATGAGCCCGACTCGGCGATCAAGACACTGCGCATCAGTCCAAATGTAAAAGCCCTGTTTACCACGCCTTCCATTGGTTGCGTTCCCTACAAGGCGGTTTTCAATAATGTGTCCATGGGAGGAACTGATTTCTTATGGGATTTCGGTGATGGTGCCGGGTTTGTGACCGACAACAATCCTACGGTTACCCATGATTATCCGGTAATTGGAACCTATCGTGTACGACTAATCGCAATTGATACCAGTACCTGTAATAAGGTAGATACCTCCGGCTACTTCAGCATAACGGTATACCCGATCCCAACGGCGGGCTATGACTGGACGCCAAGGACCGCCATTGCGAATACCATTACACGATTCATCAATCAGTCTTCTGCCGATGCAGTACGCTTCTTATGGGATTTTGGTGATGGGGAAAATTCAACCGAAAGGAATCCGATGCACCAATACAATGCTACCGGAACCTATAAAGCAGTCCTGTATGCGTTTAACTCAGCGGATTGTAAAGACAGCGTTGTGCATGATATTCCCATCATCATTAATCCGTTGCTTGATGTGCCCAATGCCTTTACACCCGGCAGATTTGGTGCCAATGGTATCGTGAAAGTGGTGGGCTTCGGTATTGAAAAAATGGACTGGAGGGTCTATAACCGATGGGGTCAGGTGGTATTTAAAACTACCGATCGCAAACAAGGTTGGGATGGAACCTTTAAGGGCGCATTGCAGCCAATGGACGTTTATACCTATACGTTAGACGTAGTATTTTCGGATGGGGTTAAACTGCGTAAAACTGGAGACATCAGTTTGCTGAAATAGCATAAATCGTTAAGAAACAGAAATGGTAAAACAGGTCAACATATTTTTTTTAGTGCTTTGCGGGCTAATTTTTTCAGGGCCGGTGATGGGGCAAGACCTGCATTTTTCGCAGTATTTCAATTCACCCCTGCTCATCAATCCTGCCAATGCAGGCTTTATACCCGATGCCGATTACCGGATAGGCGCCCATTATCGTAACCAATGGAGTAATATAATGTCGGCACCCTACAAAACTATGTCAGCCTTCGCAGATGCTCAATTATTTCGTAACCATATTGAAAATGGATGGATGGGTATCGGTGCTACCATCCTGCGTGATGAGGCAGGAAGCGGAAGTTTAAGAAGTACAAAAATATATGGGTCTCTTGCCTATCACCAAATGCTTGGATTAAGCAGCCTGGTATCAGCCGGTTTTAATATTGGCTGGGCCAATAAGCAGATCAATTTATCGAACCTGAAATTCCCTGACCAGTTTGATGGTAAGTTTTTCGACAATAGCTTACCTACTTCAGTGATCCTCACGAATCAGAGTACCAGCTATTTGGATGTGCAGGCCGGAATGAATTATGCCTATTTTCCACAGGAGAATGTATTCATCAATGCGGGTTATTCTATTTGGCATGTGAACCGGCCCAGGGAAACATTCTTTGCCGATCAAACCAATGCTGGCAGGATCCCGATGCGGCATACAGCTTTTGTGAATGGTATTTTCAAAGTGCATGACCGGGTTATCATCAATCCCAATATTTATTTCAGTACACAGGCCAATGCCACTGAATTGGTATTCGGCATGAACAGTAATTATAACCTCAGTGAATTTGGCGAAAAGCAATTGATCGCCGGATTGTATTATCGGCTGGGAGATGCCATTGTGCCCATGGCAGGATTTCAAGTGGGGAACCTGTCGCTTACCTTTAGTTATGATGTTACCATGTCGAACCTCAATAAATTCAATAATTATCGTGGTGCAGGGGAACTGAGCATCATTAAAAAAGGATTTTACCCCGAAAATGTTGACCGGGCATCACTTTGTCCAAAGTTTTAATAACCAGTTTATCATTATATGAACACTCCTTCAACCGGGGTGTTTTTAATATCGGGCAATTGAGACTGTGGTATACTTGAATATCATTTTTTATAACTCTTTTTTTGTCCGATTTTTACAGAAACAAATTATACCCCGATGCATCCTGAAGTGGAAACGGCAAAGAAAGTACTGGCTCAGTTGGAATCCTTTAAAAAAATTGTGGGTGCCGAATATGTGGCCGTTGATCAAGAAAGCCTTGATCAATATGCGCATGATGAAACCGAGAATTTACACTACCCACCTGATGTAGTGATCAGGCCTCGTACAGCGGAGGAGATCAGTGCCATCATGGTCATCTGTAACGAACATGTAATACCCGTAACTCCCCGGGGTGCCGGAACCGGTTTAAGCGGAGGTGCCCTGCCCAATTTTGGAGGCGTGCTCATCTCTACCGACAGAATGAATGCGATCCTGAATATTGATGAACGCAATCTGCAAGTAATCACTGAGCCGGGTGTGATCACGGAAGTTTTGCAAAATGCAGTAAAAGAAAAAGGCTTGTTTTATCCTCCTGATCCCAGCAGCCGGGGCAGTTGTTTTATTGGAGGCAATATTGCTGAAAATAGTGGCGGACCCAAGGCCGTAAAATATGGTGTGGTAAAAGATTATGTGTTGAACCTGCAAGTGGTATTGCCTACGGGCGAGATCATCTGGACCGGAGCCAATGTGTTGAAAAATTCAACCGGCTATAATCTTACCCAATTGGTAGTGGGCAGTGAAGGCACATTAGGCATCGTAACAAAGATCGTGTTGAAACTTTTGCCTTATCCCAAGCACGAACTGCTGATGCTGGTGCCCTTTGCCTCACTGGAAAAAGCAGGAGAGGCGGTGAGTGCAATTTTCAGGGCAGGGTTTACACCCAGTGCGATGGAACTGATGGAGATAGATGCTTTACGCATCGTAAGTGAATTTGTGGGCAGCAATATGGTTCCGGTGGGGGATGGAGTGGAAGCGCACCTGATCATTGAAGTGGACGGCAATCATGCAGAAACCCTGATGAAGGAAATGGAGTCGATCGCAGAATTGCTTGCCGAATTTGATTGCGGAGAGATATTTTTTGCCGATGACGCTCAACAAAAAGAAGCGCTCTGGAAACTTCGCCGGCGTGTAGCCGAAGCCGTTAAGATCGACGGATATTCTATTGAAGAAGATACAGTAGTGCCCCGTGCCGAACTGCCCGCCCTGATCCGAGGGGTAAAGGCGCTGGGAATACAATATGATTTCAAAGCCGTGTGTTACGGACATGCGGGCGATGGTAACCTGCATATCCGGATCAAGAAACCGGGCAGCATTTACAGCCTCAATAATCCTGATGTGATACCGGCGCTCAGGGCCTTATTTGAATTGGTAAAGCATTTGGGAGGAACCATCAGCGGCGAACATGGGATCGGACTGGTGCAAAAAGAATATATGGATATTGTTTTCAGCACGGCGAGTTTGCAATTGATGTGGGGCATAAAAAAAGTATTTGACCCACATGGAATTCTTAACCGCGGCAAGATTTTTGATTAAATAACAAGGGGATCACCCTGCATTGTAAACGTCAGTAATAAGTAACTATGAAAAAAATATGTTTGTGTGTATTGTTATCCGGATGGATCGGATTAGGCATGGCCCAGGAAGAAAAAAAACAGGATAAAGAAAAGTCGACCGGGAAATTCAAAAAAGAGAACCTGTTTACCGGAGGCGGAATCAACCTTTCATTTTCCAGTTATGGAACCGTGATGGGTGCCAGTCCTGTAATTGGCTATAGTCTCAACAAATGGCTGGATGCTGCATTGATCATCAATTTCAACTATTCTTCCAGTCGCCATGCAGTATATTATGATGCGTACTCCGGAAGTTATTATTATAGCGATGACAAGTTAAGGCAAACGATCTGGGGGC
>CAIRHQ010000017.1 GCA_903878475.1 uncultured Bacteroidota bacterium
AGACCATCGCGATACAGATCATAATTATCGCCAGTCTTTGGGTTCTTATGGGTGCTACACCATTCTTTCAGTTTATCG
The DNA here is from genome assembly GCA_903878475.1 of uncultured Bacteroidota bacterium. Classification (GTDB taxonomy): domain Bacteria; phylum Bacteroidota; class Bacteroidia; order Chitinophagales; family Chitinophagaceae; genus Ferruginibacter. Next base: position 79 of record CAIRHQ010000017.1, read on the forward strand.
GCCAGCACACCCCTGAAATAGGGGGCAACGCCTACATTTTCGTCTATCTTTTTAAAATTGGTAATGAGTGGTTTCGCCTTGAATATTTCTGCCTGTGCTTCGGTAAGATAATGTTCCTTGCATACTACCATCTGGTTGATCACGGTATTCCTTCTGTCGAGCGATGCCTTCGGGTGTCCGATAGGGTTATAGACAAATCCTTTCAGCATGCCGATCAATACAGCAGCTTCTTCGGTCTTAAGGTCGATTGGTTCTTTCTGAAAATAAGTGAGCGAAGCATTCCTGATGCCGTATACATTTCCCCAGGCTGCCCTGTTCAGGTAAAGGGTAATGATCTCTTCCTTGGTAAAATTCTTTTCCAGTTTAACGGCTACGATCCATTCCTTCAATTTTTCGATACCCCGTTTAAATACATTGCCCCGGCCTTGCTTAAGGATCATTTTGGCTAACTGTTGGGTTAGTGTACTACCACCACCCTGTGTTCCCAGCGTAAAAACCACCCTGGCGAGTGCCTGTGCATCAATACCGGAATGGTCATAAAAACGTTCATCTTCTGTAGCGATAAGGGCATTGATCACATTGGGAGATATCTCATTGTATTTTACTTCACTTCTGTTCTCGGAATAATATTTTCCCATCAATACGCCGTCGCTGCTATATATTTCACTGGCCAGATCGGCCTCGGGGTTCTGCAGTTCTTCTACGGAAGGCATTTTCCCAAACAGACCGAAATTGGCACAAAGCAGCATCAGTACCAGCAGGCCGAAACCTCCTAAAAAAATGCGCCATAAGATTTGTACAGAACGTTTCATGTAAAGCAATATATAGGTTAGGCGTTACCGGTATAAGGTGCACAACCGGCATTCGTCACAAATGTAATCAATGGTTTTTTGCAGGAGGGTTACTGCCTGTTAAAACCTGGCCGGGAATTGAGTATTTAACAAGTTTTTGTAAGCGCTAAGATTTTTATTGAGTTTTAACTGATCCAGATTTTCTTTGGAAATGATCAGGAATGAATACTTAGCAGGGGGCAGCCATGAGACCTCATTCTTGGCATCCTTTTTAATCTTATCGTAATATTTCAGTGCCTCTGCAGCATTCGTAAATGAGGAGATGAGCAATAGGTTATGATCTGCATCCAGATTTTCTTTTGCCACGGTGAGGTGCTGGTCCCAGAATTTTTCCTGACTATACCTGCTCAATGCATTCTTGGCTTCATTCACATAAACCCCATCTACCTTTTCTAAGATCATCATCACCATTTGCGGAGCATTGGGTAATAAGGAAAAAGTTCCGTTCACCAGGGGTGCAGGTTCCTTCTTCATACTGTCTTTTACAACAGGGGTGATGGGTTTAGGCCGAACGATGATCGGTTTGTTATCGGACTGGATATTGATCTTGTTCTCAGCCGTATCCCTTGTTATTTGAAGATTGGTGAGATAGGTCTCGATCTCTTTTCTCCTTTTCAGTACATCGATCATGGTAGTGGCCTTAGCCTTTAACGGAGAGTTGGGGTAACTGGCCATAAGGGTTTTTAAACCACTGATGGCTAAACTATCATTTTGTTGTTTTACATTATATAGCGCCTCAATATACAGCAGTTGAGGTGTCCAGTAATTGACACCGTATAAAGCATCTGCTTTCTTCTTTTCTTCTACAGCCTTTTCAAAATTACCTTCAATGAAAAGATTATACACGGCTTCATATATCCGTGTGGCTTCGGGATCTTTAACTTTAGGATTCAGTGATCCGGGGTTATTTGCCATCTGTGCTGCTCTGGATTTAGGGAATCCGGTTGTCAGCAGATTTTTATAATAATCGGCCTTGGCCAGGTTGCCCAGTTTGCTGTAGCAATAGAATAAGCCCAGGTAAACTTCTCCATCGGCCAGTTTTTCGGGGAATCTTTTCAAATACTCTTCATAGGTATTTGCAGCCAACTCATATTCTTCCAATTCATTCTGGTAAAGTTTGGCCAGTTCGAACATACTCGCAGCGAGGGTATCATTACTTTTTGCCATTGACAAAGCATTCAGCGGAATATCTTTCATCAATGCCTCGTAGCTGATCTCCACAGGGCTGTTGTTGTTTCCTTTTGTGGTAGTTTTTTCATTGGGCTTTCCCGGGGTCTTTGTGTCGGGGTTACCACCAGCTATTATCTGGGTAGTTTGCATACCGGCTGCTCTTCGCCAGTTGTCTACATTGGCGCGGTTGCCCCATTTGCTTTTGAATTCGTTGAAACCTCTTGATTTGAGTGAGCTGTTGTAAAAATACCAGTCGCCCTTGCTGTAATCAGCAAAAAGATCTGCAGCCTGTTGGTTATTATTAAAGGGGATGATATCGCCTGCACCGGACCCACTGTTGTCTTCTTTCAATCCCTGTTCTTTACGCAGTTTCCGCACTAATTTCTTAATAAAATCATCTCTTTCTGCGGCCGACATGGCAGCGATGCGTTGTAAACTATCTTCTCTTTCAATATTGGTAATGGCATCTACTATTTTCGACAGTGCCGTCTTCCTAGTTTCTATTTGTTCTTTCCTGCTGGCGAGAAGGGTAGTATCACCCATCTGTAAACTATCATAGAGTGAAGCAGCCTGACGATATCTTTTCTGTGAATAAGCGATATCAGCCAATTGTAAAAAGGCCTTATTCTTAAATGAAATATTATTGCTGTTGTATTTTACACTCTTATTGAAAAATACAAGGGCTTCAGTGGTATCGGGCTTTTGCAAACTGAGCTGGCCGGCTGAATAATAAATGATATCGCGGTACGATTCATATTTATCTTTCTTCGCCATCTTGGCCAGGTTATCTATGCTTTTTTCAAGTTCTTTCGGATTGCCTGTTCCTTTCATCATCTTGGCTTCATTCAAACTGGCATAGATATCCATCAGCGGGTCAACCGTATGTTTGGCGGCTCTTTTGTAATAGTCGGATGCTTTGGCATACTGATGATTCATTTCATACAGTTGCGCCAGCATGAATTCCCAGCGTGATTTATCCTGCTTGCTATCGGCATTGCTGAGCGCTCTTTCAAGATGTGAGGCCGTACTGTCGTACCCCGCCTGTCTATAATACCAATAGGCCGCTACTTCATCAAGATCGTTTCGCAATCGCTTCGGTAGATTAGGATCATTTTGCAGTGTATTGATCAAACTGCCAGATTCACCAAATTCTTCCTGTTCAATCAATGTACGGGCGAGCCAGATCAGGGCATCATTCCTGCTGGGAGGCAGGGTCAATATTTTTTGAAGCAGGTTTCTTTTTTCATGATTAGCGATGGAGATCTTACTTCCGCTTGCTGAACTATTGGTACCCACGATCCGGTCATCGTCATCATGTTTTTTCCTGGGGAACAAATTATAGTTAATGAACTGAAAGGTCATGGCCGCCGAATCGAATATTTTCTGGTAGTAATAAGATTTACCGATCAGCAGGTAGAGGTTATCGATCCAATCATTTCGAAGATCGTGGATCAGGATACCGGCAGTGCAGGTGAGCAATATTGAATCAAGGTCTTTTTTCTGGCTCGCGGTATTTTCCAGGTCGTAGGGGTAAAATGACAATAATTTCGTGTAATCATCCTTGTGAGAGATCTTTGCCCGCTCTACTATATTATTGACCTTATTATTGGCATTGAAATAATAGTTGTAATGGGTAACCGTATTTTGAAGTAAATGCCTGGGGGTAGTAAATTTCTTATCGGCTGTACGTTCAGAGCCAAGGGTACGGTTCTCGAATTTCTGGGGTTTTTTCTCCTTGCCAAAGGGATCCAGGGTCCAGGTAGGTTGTGCAAAAGACAGTTTCGGAACTGCGAAAAACACAAACAAAAAAATGGCACTTACGATAGGTCTCTTCAGCATGAATCAAAAGGTTATTAACTAAAGATAAATATCGGTTTTTTTTGGTAAATATTGTGAATCCGGAGGCTAATTCACCTAGTTTAATGAATATTTATGAACTTGTTAAGGGCTTGGTTAACCAATGGGCTTTGGGCTTCGAAAAACAATCCTGTATTTGAACGAATTCAATTGCTTTTTCGCCTGCATTTCTTAATTTTAATGCCTAAGCAGCAATTATGGCAAAACTGGATGCCAACAGTACATTCAAAAGATTGAGGAATCGTTACCGCCTGGTGGTGATGAATGAGGATACTTATGAGGAAGTGGTAAAGTTTAAATTGAGCAGATTGAGTGTGTATATTGCCATGAGTACATTATTTGTGGTGTTGGTAGGCTTAACGATTGCGCTGATCGTATTCACCCCGCTGAAATATTATTTGCCGGGAGTGGGATATGGAAATGCCAAACAGATCAGGGAATATAAGATGCTTAAGATCCGTACTGATTCGATGGAAGATGCCATGAAGTATAAGCAGCATTATTATGATGATCTGAAAAAATTATTACAAGGAAATTTGCCCAAAGCGGATACCACGGTATTGGTATTGCCCAAGGTTGAAAATGTTCAGGATTGAGTTTCATAAGATAAATCTACAAGTATGTTCACTACCAAATCAAAAGGCTCTTTTGAAGAAAATAGCACTGGAGCCAATACGATCATCGGTGCAGGCACCATCATCGTGGGCGATATTGAAAGCAATGGAGATATCCGTATTGATGGCCATTTGAAAGGAAATCTCCTAGCAAAATTTAAAGTACTGGTAGGGCCCGAGGGTTTTATCGAGGGGGATATCGATGGTCAGCAGGCTGATATACTCGGAAAAGTTTCGGGTAAGATCAAAGTAAAGGACTTGCTGCTGTTGCGCGGGAATGCAAATGTGCATGGCGATATCTATGCCGGCAAACTGCAGATCGAACCTACGGTTAGTTTTAACGGGCAGTGCCATATGGGTGCCAATATAGTTGACATCAACAATGAGCTTATCAGCGCCGTTAACCAATAAAATTTGATGTTCATGAATGCTTCGCTTAGGCTGATGCTTCCTTTATTCATTACCGCTATGATTTGTGCGCTCATCTTGTTTGGGTGCGCGGTGATATGGAATGGATCGGCTGTGGATTTTAGGGTATTGCATGGTGCCAATATCCTTTTCTTTTTACTGAGTGCAGTGGCCTTCCAGCTTCAATACGGGGCGATGTTGAACAGCAATCCGCAGGTATTCATCAGGCGGGTGATGTTGTCCATCATGCTGAAAATGCTGGTAGCCGTGGTGGCAGTGATCGCCTATGTGCTGATCAGCGGCAAATCATTTAACAAGCCTGCCGTATTCATTTCCATGCTGGTATACATGCTTTATCTGGTGGTGGAAGTGTGGCTGCTGATGAAGCAGAATAAAACAAAACATGCCTAAGCAACAAGCTCCTCTTTTACAATTACAAACTTTTTTACCCGAAGGTAGTTTTGAAGAAGTGTTGTATTATTTACAGCACTATAAGGTACATCTAACGATCAGCCGTAAACGCCAATCGGTGTTGGGCGATTACCGTCATGCACATGTGGATAAATCGCACCGCATCAGTGTGAATGGGAACCTGAATCCATATGCTTTTTTGATCACCCTGTTGCATGAACTGGCCCATTTGTTCACCTACGAACAGTTTGGCCATCGGGTAGCGCCGCATGGCAAAGAATGGAAACATGAGTTTGGGAAGATATTGGCTAAGTTCCTTTTAAAAAAAGTATTTCCTCCCGATATTGAAAAGGCCCTGCTGCGTACTTTGCAAAATCCTGCGGCAAGCAGTTGTGGCGATGAAAAATTATTAAGGGTATTACATGGGTACGACAAAAAAGAAGCAGGCATTCATCTTGTTGAACAGGTTCCCGAGGGCCATCATTTTTCCATAAAGGGCGGGCGTGTTTTTAAAAAAGGGGAAAGGGTGAGAACGCGGTTCAAATGTTTGGAGATCGCTACCGGAAAACTTTATTTGTTCAGTGCCGTGTATGAAGTGAAATTGGTAGAAGCAATATCATAAGTCAAGCGCCATCCAGATCTGGCATCCATGATGTCCGCTATTACCGAGTGGCTGCGATAAATACCGGAATCCATATTTTTCATACATGGGAATCGCTATAGTTAGTTCGGGCATGGTTTCCAAATAAAGACGGGTATAGCCTAAATCTTTCGCTGCGGCTAAAGATCTTTTCAATAACGCGGCTCCAATTCCTTTTCCTCTGGCAGCATGAGAAAGGTAGAATTTAACCAGTTCGCCCGTTCCTGCGGGTAATCCTTCGGTAGGGAAGATGCCACAGCCACCCACAATATTCCCATTTAGTTCGGCCACAAAATAAACGCTTCCAATAGTGTTGGTGAACAATTCGTATAAATGCCATAAGGCCTCGTCGTAATACACCGTACCAGGATGATTGGCTTTAAATTCTACCAGGGTTTCTCTGATGATGATCGCCAGCGATTCATTATCGACAGCGCTAATAGGGCGTAGGGTCACATCTTCCATAAATGATTCAGTAAAATTTCAAAATTTAATTCAATGAGTAGCTTGGTTGAGCCTACTAAAAAACAAACTGCCCCGTTCATTTGTTGAACAGGGCAGCAATGTAAATAAAATTATTTTAGAAATTAATAGGCACACCACCCATTCTGGTTCCGCCTGCATTGTATACAGAAAGGTTTCCGTCTCTGTTGTCCTGAGCACCTAAATAACATACCCTTGTTCCGGTACGATTGTAAATACTGAATCGTCCGCCGGCTGAAGGAGTAGATAATACAACGGTCTCGTCGCCGTCCTTTGATAAAGAGATATAACCTCCGCCATCAGATGATTTGGTAAGCCAAACCATTTTCTTGGCATCATTATCATTCAACTGGATATATCCTGCATTGCTGGTAGTAACACCTGCTTCCATTACTTCGTTCACATCAGAATTGTATAAGGCCATATAACCACCACCTTCTGTTGTTCTGGTAACTTTAAAATTCAGATTGCCATTAGCATCAAAAGTGTTGATCGCTCCGGCGCCACCATCAGAAGTGAATAAGCGCACCAGTTTCTTGCCTGATGTGGAATAGGTAGCTACCTGGCCATTGCCTCTTTCCTTGTTCAGCAATAACAATACATTCCCTCCATCGTCTACCACTTCAAAGGCTTTAGCTTTGATCAGATCCGGCACATCAGCTTTTTTTCCGGATGACATCATGGCTACAGCGATCAATACTATGATGGATGTACCAAAGAACAGGCGGTAATACTTCAGGCTTTTTTCTAAACGGGCGAGTCTGGCTTCAATTGGGTTCATACGTTAGGGTTTTATTTGTTTAAAATAGTTTAAGAATCAAGCATAAAATAACAATATTGTTTTAATAAATACAATATTGGGTGTATTATTTATTATTCAACAATGAATAAATGGCCGTATCCATGAATTTTCCATGGAAAAAATAATCCTCTTTAAAATAAGCTTCTCGTACAAAACCTGCTTTTTCCAGTAAGGTGGATGAACCCTTATTACCGGGATTGATATGCGCTTCAATGCTGTGCAATTGAATGGTATTGAATCCATAGTCGGTCACGGCTTCCAGTGCCTCACTCATGATGCGCTGGTTCCAGTATCTAGGATGTAGCATATAGCCAACTTCGGCCCGGTAATGTTGTTTGATGAAACGCCCATAGGCGATGGTGCCAATTAATACAGTTGTGTCTTCTTTCAGGCTAATGGCCCAGGGGAGCGACTCTTCTGCCACCAAAGCATCATCTACCATCTTTACCCATGCCAGCGCATCTTCAATGGTTTTTGCTTTTTCTTTGTCGATATACCGCATTACTTCATCGCTGGCGCGGAGTTCCAGTATCTTCGCAGCATCGTCTGCGGTGATGCGGCGCAACTGTAAACGCTCGGTGGAGATCTCAGGAAAGGGCGTGAATTTTGTTTCCAGCATATGAAAAATAATAAGGGAATTTAAGCATTATTTTATTCTCGGGCAGTGAGGATCAAATTCCTTTCAAGGATTTTCGTTGCTGCAGATATTTTTCAAATGCAGCAAGAGAAAAACTGCTCAGGTTCTGTTCCTTGGTTACCAAGGCTTTTCTGGCAGCCAATACCCCATAATAAGTGTCATGGAAACCCGATAGCTGATGAGCATCGGGGTTAATAGAGATCAGTACCTGCTTTTCAAGGGCATAATCAATTTGTCGCCAGTCGATATCGAGCCGACTGGGATGTGCATTCAGCTCAATGGCAACCTGGTTGGCGGCACAGGCATCAATGATTTTTTTATGATCAACCGGATATCCCTTTCTACTCAATAGCAACCTGCCGGTCATATGGCCCAATATAGTGGTATAGGGATTTTCAATGGCCCGTATCAGCCTTGGCATGGCTTTTTCAATGGGCATGTTGAGGTTGCTATGAACAGATGCGATCACCAGGTCGAAGCTGGCCAATACATCATTGCTATAATCAAGACTTCCGTCATTTAATATATCGGATTCGATGCTTTTAAAGATCCTGAATTCGCCCAATGTGGCATTCAGCTCATTAATATACTGGTGCTGAGCCAATATTTTTTCTTCAGAAAGGCCCTGCGCATAAAAAGCAGATTTGCTATGGTCGCTGATCACCAGGTATTCAAATCCTTTTTCCTTGGCCTCTTTGGCCATTTCTTCAAGGGTATTGCTGCCATCGCTCCAGTTACTATGACTATGGATGATGCCCCGTATATCTGTTGGCTCGATCAGTACCGGCAATGGCCCTTTTTTCGCTAGGTCTATTGTACTCGCAGATTCTCTCAGGCAAACTGGGATAAAGGAAATATTCGCCTCCCGGAAAATGGCCGAATCATCTGCATGTATGGTTTGGGGATAGACGATTCTGGGGAACTGCTCCACAAATGCCTCATAAAAAGCAGGGGAGGCCGAATGCTGAAATAGACTTTGGCCAGGATTATCGGTACCGGTATACAGCCTAAGTTTAAGTCCGTTATGCAGTTGATACAATACACTATCGGGTTTTTCTTCCAGTAATTGGGGCGGATTGGCCGTTTCAAAAGCAGGTTTGATATCAGCAGGCATACGGTTGATCAGGTATTCCAGTTCTTCAATGATCTCTAACTGGCGAATAAAGCTACCGGTAAGGAATACATTTGCTTCCCCGAATAATTTCTGGAGATAAGCAGTCACTTGCGGCTCTACGGCTTCTACCTGTGGGTATAAAAATATTCCCTGATTGGTTTTATAGAACTCGATGCCCTCAATGATCAGTTGCTGTGTCTTTTCTCCGAATCCTTTAAATCGTTTCAGTCTGTTTTCCTCGCAGGCATATAACAATTCACCAATGGATTCGATCTCCATCTCTTTCCAGATGGTAGAGATTTTCTTGGGGCCGATGCCTTTGATCTGCATCATCTCAATGATACCCGGAGGTGTTTTCATCAGGATATCATCCAATGCGGTTAATTTACCGGTGTCTAATATCTCAATAATTTTTTTCCCTGTTGATTCGCCAATGCCGGGAAGTGTTGAAATTTTTTCCCGGGCCATATCCTTTAAAGGGAGTGTAATCTTTTCAATATGATATGCAGCAATTCCATAAGATTTTGCCTTAAAACTGTTTTCTTGGTGTATATCCATTATTTTTCCCAGAAGGGAAAAAAAATCGGCAATTTGGTAATTATCCATGGTTCAAATGTAATAATTGCTGTTTTAGCGGCGAAAGGCAAATTTGCCAAAAATGCGAAAATATCAGTTTTAGGAGCAACAAATTTAAACCCTCATGCTGGAAAAAAAATTAAAAATGACATCAAGCTCAATCTCAAAAAAATAAAAAGCAACGTTGATCCCCAAAATCAATAAATGCTAATGATGAAGTTGTTGAAATTTTTTCTGATGGGTGTTGGGGTAGCTATGTTTTTTACCTGCCGGCTAAAACCCGCTATGGGAGGGTGTTTTAAATAAAAAGTCCTGGTAATGTACCAGGACTTTTAAAGTATTTTGCTTTTTCAAAAAGCTAAGACTACTTCTTTTTAGCAGCTTTCTTCTTAGGAGCAGCTTTTTTTGCAGCTTTTTTAGGAGCAGCTTTTTTTGCAGCTTTTTTAGGAGCAGCTTTTTTTGGAGCAGCTTTTTTTGCAG
>CAIRHQ010000018.1 GCA_903878475.1 uncultured Bacteroidota bacterium
AAGAAGCCGGGATCGCATGCATGAGTGCAGCAGCGGTGGTGCGCATGAACCGGGGTATGGCCTGGATCTTTTTCCCGTATTTCATCACATAGTCGTACCGGTTATATCCGGCAAAGATCTCATCTCCTGCATCGGCCGATAAGGCCACAGTAACTTTTTCCCTTGCGATCCTGCTCACCAGGGTGGTAGGGATGGCACTGCTGTCGGCAAAGGGTTCATCATAAAAATAAGGCAGCTGGGGAACGATCTCCAGGGCTTCTTTTTCGGTGCAATAATATTCGGTATGATCGGTACCCAGATGAGCCGCAATCTCTTTTGCAAAGGGTGCTTCATTCATGCCTGCATCCGGAACGCCAATGGTAAAAGTTTTTATTTTTTCTGTATTGTGTTTTTGCAGCAGGGCAGTAACGCAGCTGCTGTCGTATCCGCCGCTTAAAAAAACACCCACGGGCACATCACTCACCATGCGGTACTGAAACGCGTTGACCAGCAATTTTTCTGTTTCGGCCATGGCCTCCGGAAAATCAATCTTCAATTCCGGTTTGTTATACGCATCATACACATTCCAGTATTGTCGGGTAAGCAAGGCTTTTGAACCCAGTTCAATTTCAAGATAATGACCGGGTTTTAATTTATAAGCATCATAAAATATGCAATGTGGTGTAGGTACATATCCAAACTGCATATAAGCTGCTGCCGCATCAAGATTGATCTTTTTAATAAAGCCGGGGTGCTGTACCAGGGCTTTCAATTCGGAACCGAACAAGAATAATCCGTCTTTCCAATAATAAAAGAATGGTTTAACGCCGGCACGGTCGCGACAAGCAAATATTTTTTTAGCCTGCTCATCATAGATGGCGAAGGCAAACATGCCGATAAAATGTTGCAGGCAATCGCTGCCCCATTCGGCATAGGCATGCAGGATCACTTCGGTATCACTATGGCTATGAAATTGATGCCCCTTATTTTCCAGCTGAACTTTTATTTCGGCATAATTGTATACTTCGCCGTTATAGCTGATATGCAGGTGTTGGTAGGTTTGGGGCTGACTACCTCCTTCACTGAGGTCAATGATGCTGAGGCGGCGATGACCGAACCCGATGGTAGCGGCATCGCTGTTGTAGATACCATAGCCTTCCCCATCCGGGCCGCGATGTGCCAGTGTGCGGTTCATCTTTTCAAGGATCTCGCGCCCCGTTTGTTTATTAAAATCGGCAAAGCCGGAAATACCGCACATAAATAAGTGTTCCTTTAAAAAATGAAATTAATAATTATCAATGGTTGTGTTATTAACTAATTTAATGAGTTGTTTTATTAGTATTTAAACCTAGGCTTGAAGTCGTCTTCGACAAGCTCAGACTGACAGCTTTCTGTCATAATAATCTTCCTGTCTCTCTGATGTCACTCTGTCCCGATAGCTATCGGGATGTCGAAGAGTTGACGACGATCTGACGAAACATAAATCGAAAACGGTTATCATATTTCCAATTGCCACAATGCCTAGCCAAACCGATTAAGCATTTATACTTCTGCACATCAAATTAAACATCATTCAATGATGCTGTATAGATCTTTCTTAAGCCTTCCAAATGTTGTGTTAGCGTAAAATTATGAATGGCTCTTTCCCTGCCTAGTTCTCCCATTGCCTTCAATTCCGATTCCGGTGCCGAAGATAGCTTAACTATCTTTTTAATACAATCCTGCTGATCATTCAAAGAAAAATATACGGCACTGTCGGGGCATTGTTCTCTGAATGAAGCAATATCACTCAATAGCAAGGGCATGCCCATGGCCATGGCTTCCAGCACACTCAGGGAAAATCCTTCAAAGCTCGACGACATGATATAGCAATCATATTGTGGAATGAGTTGTTCAATTTTTTTTGCTTCGCCTTTCAAGACCACATTGGCTCCAGAGTTGTTGATCTGCTGTTGCAAAGCCGCTTCCTGATCGCCCGAGCCGTAGATATGTAATTCAATGGGATGTTCTTTCAGCGCAGTCATGACCGTGATCAGGTATTGATAATTTTTTTGTGTACGCAGGGCACCTACCGATACCAATCTGAAAATCGGAGAGGCTTTTTTCGCCTCCACGAGGGATGGATCAAAACGGTTGATGTCGACAAATGTATATAAGGCATATGCCTTGTAAGGTTTGATCTTTAAGAAGGAGAAATATTCGTTGAGGGCACCTTTGGCCACAACAATGATCACCGATCTGCGAATGCGGTAGCTGAGTTTATCAATAAACCGAATATACCAGTGTTTATATTCCACCGAACTGGCAATAAAAGCATGAATGGTGGTGATCAGCGGAATGATTTTGGGAACTGCAAAACGGGCAATGGCAGTAGGCCAGAACAGATGGGTATGCACCATATCAGGCTTTTCGGCCCGCACCAGTTTGCGAAATTTGAATATGGAAAAGGGAAGGGAGAATAGTGAGCGCAGGTGCAGACAGATCAGTTTATCACAAACCAATTCATCACCAAAATGATTTTCGGGGAACAGGGTAACCACTACATGTTCGTATTCATGTAATTCTTTGATCACCCTTACCATCATGGTTTCGGCTCCGCCCCTGCCCAGGTTAAAAATAAAATGGATGATCTTTTTTTTACGCATACAGCTATTACCCGTAATGGTTATTGTTTTTCAAAAACAAGGGCTATATGTGAACCGTGAATGCCCGTGGTCAATTTTTTGAAGATGGCAATGGGCAGGGTGATGCAACCATAAGCCATCAGTATCAGTTTTGCAGTAAGACTATGTTTTCCGGCGGGTGATTTTATTCTGGCCATATATTTTGCCCGCAGATAGGCATACGTGATGATGCTTCCTTTCACATCGTACTGAATATCCAGTATTTTCAATTGAAGCAGTTGAGCTGTTTTCACAAAAACCGCTTCATTCCACAATCCAGAATGGTGGGGAGGAAGGTTTAGGGTGCAGTATTTATCGTATCCATGAAACCAGGGTTCATTATTAGGAACGCCGATCACCAGTTTACCGCCGGATTTTAAAGCACGTAGGGAATCTTTCAAAAATGATTCTACATCATAGATATGTTCCAGCACCTGAAACATGGTCACCATATCATAATAACCGGTATGGCTATCCGCATGCGGACCGATCATTTCATTGTAAACATCCAATCCATTACTGCGGCATTGGGCTACTGCCTTTTCGTTCAGCTCCAGTCCGGCAGCATCCTTGGTTTTCTCTTTGGCCCTGGTTAAAAATTTACCCACTCCGCAACCGATATCCAGCAGTTTATCATCCGGCTTCAGATGATCATAGGCCATTTGGTTCTCAAATTTCCAGTCGTGGTAATAATCGGCTCCCAGCTTTTGCTGTAAGCTGGCATAAAAGGCGCCATCGCCGTCCATTCCTTTGGGATGATAGAAGCGGTATCCGGTATCATTGCATTGATACAGGAAAAAGCTATCGGCACCCTTGAAGAAGGATGATACATCCATATCCAGCTGGTGCTTGTATAATTTAATGATATCCTTACTGAAAAAAATATCAGTGAGGCTGGTATTTGAACGGCCAGTTAGGGGGCTCAGGGGGTTATCCATATATAAAAGGCTAGATCAGTATTCGTTTACACAATATTAAGAAATGATGGGCAGATGAAATAACGATTGTTCGGGCTTATTATTTCATGCTTTTAAAAATTGCACCCAGTTTCAGCCAGGGCAATTTAAGATCACATACCCGGTTTACCGTGATGAACAGCGATACGAACAGCAGCGCATACATGATCAGGTTAGCGTGGGCTGCTCCCATTACGCCATCGTATTTGATGAAAAAATAGTCGAGCAGGATACAAACCACAGCGCTGTACACCGAAAACAGGATTACGGTCCGGTTCTTTTTGTAATAGTATAAAAACCCGAGCATGAGGGCATATAGTCCCCAGAAAAAATAACTGAATGCCAACCAGGCAACGTAGGGGATGCCGGGGTGATAAGCCGGATTGATGAACTGATGATAGACCCATGGAATGCATATGACCATCAACATCGTAGCCAGTAATAAGCAACCCGCAAAAATATATTTGATGCGCAGCATCTTTAGTTTATTCGCTTCCGTGAGGTTGGACAGCATTTTGTACAATACCGGCTGATAGGTAAAGAAGAAAGCCCCCACGATCACATTGATGATAAAGGCAAATTGGTTGGAGAGCGAATAGATACCCAGTTCAGTTTTATCGTGCGGATTAAAATAATTGATCATGAATTTATCGGTAGCGTTCAATAAAAACACATTGAACTGAAAAAATACCTGGGCAATACCGAATTTAAATTCTTCCCGCACATACTGCATGCTGATGCGGGTATGAATTAGTCCCTGGTTATAGAAATAGACCATGCCCATGATAAACATGACTCCACCTGCAAGCACGGAAGCTATTACCCTGCCTTCGGCTCCTCTGCCTGATTGTATCACCAGCCAGATCACGAGGGCAATTTCGAGCAGGTCTTTGATGGCCGATATGATCAGGAATTTTACCGGTCTATTCAGCATGCGCAGGTAGGCCAGTATATTTTCCTGGAATAAATTAAAATAGGCATAGAGCATTCCAAAAAGCAGCATGCGAAAAGGGACGGTCATGAACCCTGCAATAAAATTACCGGCTACCAGGAATACGAGAAATAGGATGATGAAACTAAAACTAGACAGGGCCAGGGCCGAGCTGAAATAGATCTTGTATTCGTTTTCATTGAGTTTGGTATGTTCCAACACCAGTGAGCTGGGCATGCCCAGGATGACGAAGGGCAGTACGAAAGCAACAAATACACTGTACAATGATAATACCCCATTATCCTGTGGCAATATATAATGGGTTAAGAAAAAGGCCAACAAAGCCATCATGCCTTTATTGAAAAAAGAGGCGATGGTATAGATGCTGAATGATTTGGCCAGGTTCATATTGATAAGCTACTGATTTAAAGTATAGCGAAAGTATTACTGTTTCAAGGTAAAATTGTTTTTTTATTACTCAATTATTGGAAACCCACCGATTTTGTAATATTGGTTGATGTTTAAAAAAATTAAGTGCTCTGCATAAGAAATTTTGCAATAGTATTTTATGAATCAATTTGAAACAGTGCTATAGTCGCAACAAATGTTCATTAATTTTTTCAATGATCAAATCAAAATCAGGCTGACCCTTATAATACAGATTGGCTGTCGCTTTATAACGCTTTCGAAAATCATCCCTGATTTCGGTTGATGTAAGCAAAAATGCTTCATTGGCAGCTATAGGAAATGCTAAATCCTTCTTAGGAAACCTTATATTCTTGTGGTTTGTATATTCAGCAGTTCCAATAAATTCATTCACTTTACGATCTGCTAAAAGACAGTATACGTCATAATACTGTCGCATATAATTTGACTTGAGTTCTCCACTGGTTTTTTCCTGTCGGAATTTTGTGGCGATTGTCTGAAGCTTTTCCACCAATGTGTAACCAGGGTGATAACAGGTGATATCATAAGCCGTATTGTCGTATACTCTGACGCTCTTATTTTCATTTGCTTTATCCAAAGCCCAGGACCCTATATTGAGTTTTGAATTGGGAGTTACCGTATCAAATCCTGCCTCTAATAGAATTCCTTCTTTTAAACCGGCCACTGCACTGGTTTTACTTTCATACTTTAACCGAATACCCCCACTTCTATAATATTTGGGATCATCAAATGTGGTATCTCTTTCAACAGATACGATTCCGTCAATCTTTATTTCCTTAGCCAGCCAATCATAAAATTCTTTTCGTAATTGAACATTTCTCTTTTTGTTATTCCCTGAATGATCATCAATATTTTTGTCTTCAGTCGGCTTTATATGAATATCTATGTCTTCGGAAAAGCGATCGATTATTTTATATCCCTTTGATAAAGATGTGCCTCCTTTTAACTCAAAAACGAAACCCTGTTTTTTAAGTCCATTCAATACATGCATGATCCAATAATCCTTTTCTATCAGCCCCGCCAATATATTTTTTTCTTCTTCTAATATTCTTAAAAGGTCATAGAAATCTTTATGATTGTGAAGATAATCCATCTATATTATTTGAATTTGACGAATATAAGAATTGTTCAAATAGTTTTTTTGTTTTCACGTTGCCATATGAAGAAACAGACTTTTCAAGTTTTTTTCTGTCAACACTATCAATTTGAAAAGAAACATTTTTTAAAACTTCATGCTGATCCTCAGCAAGAGAGCTTAAATTATTAACTAAATCTACCAGCAAGAATTCACGGGTTACCTTTTGGGGGAATCTGGGCTTTAAACGAAAGCTGAATTTCCTGCCGCCTAAATTATATTCGCCATGGCGTTTGTGATTATAAACCACCCGTTGATTGTATAACTGGGTTGTACCTACACCTAAGCTATTATATACGTTAGGAGTAGTGAGCAGAAAGTTATCGTCCTTTAAGAAAGCCCGAACAAGCACACCATCCTCTGGGGGTGTTTTTCCAAATGCTGTTTCCCTGGGATAATAGTAAACCCCCTGGGATAATTTTTGCAGCGTTCCGTCATCTACAAGCATATCAAGATGGCGATCTACAGCTTTAGACCATTTAGTTAAATCGGTTCTGCGATAAACCCCGCCTTTTTTCAAATATCCCTTTAATTCATCTACTCTTGACATGATTCAAAATTGTTCACAAAACTAAGGATAATTATGTAATTATGCATGAATATTCATTTAAAATTCATGCATTATTTGGATAATAATTATTATAAGTATTTACATATCAATATATTACCAAGTTAATAAATTTAATTAAAATGGAGAGAATGGTAATTAGGTTATAAACTAAAAATTTAGCTAACAATAGCTTATTTCACTCCTTTCACTACGGCGGCTTTGCAGTTTTGATAGGTAATGAATCCGCCCCAAACCTGCTGCATACCATATTTATTGAACCAGTTCACAACTGTTTTAATTTTTTGTGGCTGGTCGTATTGTGGCGAAAACATATCGAATGTATCAAGCACACAAAGCTCGCGTAGCTGTTGGTAAGGAAGATTGCGTGGCAACGTACCATCAATATCGCAGATGGGAATGAACCGGTTGAACAGTCGGCCTACACCGATCTTGGTAAAGAACTGCGTGGTTTTGATCATCCAGTCGATATTGCGTTCGATCTTTTTAATGAGTTTTTCATGACTCATTTTTTTGGTGAAAGGCCTCAGTAAATACTTGGCATGTACCTTGGTCCACCAGCCGGTTATCGGATAAAAATCTACCAATAATTCGCCTCCCGGTTTTACCATATCGATAAGGCTTTTTACACTTTTCTCCACATCGGGGGTATGTTGCAATACGCCAATGCAGATCACTTTATCGAACTGGGCTTTGGCAAAGGGCATTTCATATATACTCGCCTGGAACAAATGCAGGCGCTCATGAGGACCATTATTTTTAAAATTGGCTTCCACGGCATTGCTATAATCCACGCTGTAGAGGTTGCCCTTGGTATAGTCGAGTATGATCTGAGAGAATCTTCCTGCGCCGGAGCCTACTTCCAATATATTCTTCCCAGAAAGATCTTCTTTATCCCAGCCTGTTTCGGCAAAGAAGCGGTCTTTCGAAATATTCAAATGACTTTCTTTATCTACCTGGGTACCCACAAATTTATTCCATTGAAAGCCGAAGTTTTCGGTGTAGTTATCGGTTTGAACGATGCGATAGGCTCCATTTAGCAAGGGAAAAACAATTTTTCCTTCTTCAGTCAACCCATCAGCGGATTCATTCAACAATGTAAAAGTAAAAGGGTTAACTAATTGTATGTTCATTCTTATGCCTAATTAAGTTTAGAAAGGCAATCAATAGTTTTAAATTACCAATCAAGGGGTTTGCTGTACTGCAAAATACATAAAACTTGCTATACATGAGGTACATCGGCTTTTCCATTTTTTGCGAAGCCAATCAAATCGGATATTTTTACAAATTATTCATCGGGCTACATTCCGTATATGTAATGCAGGGATGATCCTCGGTTGTTCGAGCATCAATTATGAAACCATATAACAAAATACCTACACGCCAAATAAAAGGGCCCAACAGCAACATCAGTGATTTCACCATTACTGATGCAGCTGAAAACATAGACAAGGCAGTGGTGGAGGCATTTGGTGAGGAGTGGAGTAAATTTTCGGTACACAGTGAAGAAAGTGTAAAAGAATTAAGAAAAGAGTATTTCGACATCCTGAACAGCGAGATCATTACCCCGGACACCTATATGATCGATATCGGGTGTGGCAGTGGCCGTTGGTCCTATTATTTTGTAGATAAAGTAAAATTCATAGAAGCGATAGATCCCAGTGATGCCATCCTGGTAGCCGATAATATGTTGGGCAAAAAAGGTAATGTTCGTTTAACCAGGGCTAGTGTGGATACCCTCCCCTGGGATGATGAAACATTTGATTTCGGAATGAGTATTGGGGTATTACACCATATCCCCAACACCAGGCTTGCCTTGTTGAATTGTGTAAAAAAAATAAAGCCGGGGGGATATTTTTATGTGTACCTATATTACCGTTTCGACAACAGGGGTTTTCTATTTAAGCTCATTTTCCAGCTATCAAATTTACTGAGGCAAGTCATTTCAAGAATGCCGACCAAGCTAAAGAAAATTACTTGTGATATTTTGGCGGTGGTGGTTTACTGGCCATTTTCCAGGTTTGCCGGATTGTTACACAAATTGAACTTGCATAATTTGGCTCGAAAAATCCCTTTAGAACCTTATTACAATAAACCATTTTACAATTTGAGAAATGATTGCCTAGACCGGTTCGGCACCAAGCTGGAACAACGTTTTCTAAGGTCCGAAATTGAAGAAATGATGCAGGCTGCAGGACTTACCAATATTCAATTTGGTGAGCAAAGTGCTTATTGGCATGCGGTAGGGCAAAAGAAAAATAACTTATAAATTATCATGAGCACTCCTAAAAAAATACTTGTCATCTGTCCACATCCGGTTGGTATTGTACCGGGACAACGATTAAAATATGAACAGTATTTTGAAAGCTGGAAAAAAAATGGTTACGACATAACCGTAAAACCATTTTTTAATGAAAAAACTCAACGGGTATTATATGTCAATGGATTTTTTTTCACAAAATTATGGGGCACAATACTAGGATACCTAAAAAGGTTTCTGTTATTTTTCAGTATACGGAAATATGATATTGTATATATTTTCCTTTGGGTAACTCCGGTAGGAATTCCCATCAGTGAATGGATCAGTTGTAAACTGGCCAAAGCCGTTATTTATGATATAGATGACCTGGTTTTTTTGAAACACAAAGAAGCCGAGCCTTGGTATGCCTATTTTTTTAAAGGAAGGCAAAAACCAATTTATTTGATGCAACAGGCTGATCATATAATTACCTGCACCCCATTTTTGGATAGCTATGTAAAGCAATACAATTCAAATACCACAAATATTTCCTCTACTATAAATACCCAAACCTATATTCCCGTAAACGAGTATACCAATGATCACTTAATTGTACTTGGCTGGAGTGGAAGTCATAGTACCATTAGAATGCTCAATCTATTAACCCCCGTTTTTCAGGAATTAAAAAAACATATCAATTTTAAATTGCTGGTCATGGGGAGTTCAAATTTCTCGATACCCGGCATTGATGTAGAAGCTTTAGAATGGAGTGAGGCAAAAGAAATCAGCACCTTACAAAAGATGGATATCGGCTTGTACCCCCTGCCGCTAAATGAAGAATGGGTAAACGGGAAAAGTGGCCTTAAAGCGCTTCAATATATGGCTTTAGGCATCCCTACAATCGCTTCTCATATTGGCTGCAATGACCAGGTTATTGAAAATGGAGTAAGTGGACTATTGGTAACTACCGAAAAAGAATGGATGGATAGCATTTTGAATTTAGCCAATGATGCTGCGCTTAGAAAGAAGATCGGTTTAGCCGGCAGGAATCGTGTGGAACAATTTTATTCTATTAAAGCAACAGAGTCAGTATATCTTTCAATATTGAAAACAGTGCAAGTAAGTAAATAATATTTCAAATTTTCTGGGCAATCATTACCCCAATTTGTGTCTGATAAAAATCAACTAGATTTTAATGTATATTTGAAACCGGTAACCTACACGTATTCAAATATTTAGTTCTATTCTTTGGTGTTTAAATTATGGATTCATTAGACTTTATATTATTCCCATTATATTCATTTGCCTTCTATCTATTAATTAGATACCGTTTAAAATCTTTTGATAATCCAATCAACAAAATATATTATAAAAGATCTTTTTTATTCAGGTTACTATCCTGCCTCGCATTCAGTATTTTTTTAGTATACATTTCCCCGGGTGATTCATTTTCTACTTATTATGCGGAAGCGTTGAATATATATAAACAAGCGCTTAACGACCCTTCAATTATTACTCGAATGTTATTTACTACTGCCAAAAATATTGATCCTACATTATTAGATAAGGACAGTGGTGGTGCTGTAGTATTTGCTGATGAAAATAATTATGCTGTTGTAAGGGTTGCGTCGATATTCATGTTTTTTAGTTTTGGTAAGTACCTAATTACCAATTTATTTTTCTCAATGCTCAGTTTTGAAGGTTGCTGGCGCTTATACAAATTTTTTTATGAGCAGTATCCTTCTTTACATAGACAATTTTCATTCGCCATTTTATACTTCCCTACTTTTATTTTCTGGAGTTCAGGAATAGGTAAAGAATCAATCTGTGTAGCAGGAATAGGCTTTATAACTTATGGCCTATATGCCATTTTTATAAAAAATGAAAGCATAATTAAAAACACAATACTGGTAATTATATTTATGCTACTACTAATGAATATTAAAATCTATATCCTTATTTGCTACCTTCCTTTTTTAATATATTTCCTAGTAGTAAGTGCCCTATTAAAAGTAAAGAATAAAATAATAAGATACTTTCTAGGACCAATCGTTATTATCATTTTACTATCTGGCTTAATATCTATTATCTTTTCTAGTGATGACAAATTAGGATTTTATGCTGCGAACACCCTAACTGAAAATATCCATAGTCAGCAAGAAAATTTTATCATGCAAGGAGATTATGCTGAATCCAATTTTAATCTAGGTGTTGATTTTGATGGAAGTTTAGTTGGCTTTGTGAAAATAATACCAGCATCTGTCACTGCAACTTTATTTAGACCCTTTATTTGGGAAGTAAAAAAAATTTCAACTTTCTTATCGGCCATTGAAAGTAGTATATTAATGATCTTGACATTATATGTGCTATTTAAAGTTGGTCTTCTTAATTTTATTGTAACTATTATTAAAAATCCAATAATAGTATATTCCTTTTTTTTCGCCATAACATTCAGCGCTTTCATTGGAGCAACAACATTGAATTTTGGCAGCTTAGTAAGATATAAAATACCAGGCCTGCCTTTTTTTGCAGTTGCCCTAGTGC
>CAIRHQ010000019.1 GCA_903878475.1 uncultured Bacteroidota bacterium
TCTTCACCTGTATAGCTTTTGGGATTCTTGAAGATGGATACCACTACCTCATCAATATCCTTTCCTTGTTCATCTTTGATAAATCCAACATGGAGGGTATGTGAGGCTTGTGTATTCAGGTCCTTAGAAGGAAATAGTGCATCCACAATTTCAATGGCCCTGTTACCGCTGAGCCGGATCACGCCAAGGGCTCCCACTCCACGGGGTGTGGCAATGGCTACAATGGTATCTTCCCACCCGGATAATTGTTGATGCATGCCACAAAGATAAACCAGGATCGCTGCTAATAAACAGATCGGCCCTAATTATTGCAAAACAGGCTTTTGGGCAGCAAGCAGTTGCTTATCGGCATTGGACAACTCATCCATATAATACCTTTTTATATTGTTGATGGTAACCTCATCCACCATATCAACAAAATTCTTGAAGTTAGATTCGTCGGAAGGTTTAATGATGAGGATGAATGCATCGGCCCTGCCCCTGGCCAGTTGTACAGCGTGTTTTTTTTCGATCAATACTTTCCGTATGCCATCGGCTGAATAACCTGTTTCTTTAACGACCGGGTGATTCTCCAGGGCTCCTTCATAATACAGGATCCGGTCATCTTTATCCAGCATTACGGTAAGTACACAGGATGTACAAACCGGTGTAGGGTCTATTACTTTATCGTATGGCATGTCCACCTGCATCACGGTAGGCTGTTTCATGCTGCTGGTGAATACAAAAAAGGTGATGAGCAGAAAGCCCAGATCTACCATGGGAGTAAGATCAACGCGGGTACTTCTTCTGCTGATGCTTTTTCCATGCGTTGCTGATGAATTGGATTGAATGTCGGCCATAATGTTAGTTTTCACTATGATCAGTATTCTGAAAAAATCCATAATCTACCGTGCTCATAAATTATTGCACAAAAAAATCCCGCTGAAATTCAGCGGGATCATTATTGATCTGTTGAGATAAATTAACCTATTGACCTTCTACCTGAAAGGTGATGGGCTGACGGCGATATGCGTTTACATTACGTCCGTTCTGAATAGCGGGTGTCCAATTCTTGGTTCTTTTAATTACACGCACGGCTTCAGCGCACATGCCATAACCAGGATCACTTTCGCAGGATACTTCACTGATACTTCCATCTCTGCTCACCACAAACTTCACAATAACAGTATAGGTTCCTTCGCTGGCGCCGTTGCTTACAGGCACATCAGCATTCAAATTCTTCTGAAGGTAGTTGCGCCATCCGGCATCTCCGCCGGGGAAGGTTGCTTCTACTTCCACTTTATTGAAGATCCTGTTTTCATCATCATCCTTTGGCTTTTCCACAACCTGTGTTCCTTTATCTTCGATAGGTGCCTGAACGATTTGCTCTTTATTATCACTCTCTACGGTTTTCGTGCTGATCTTCTGGTCATCCTTGATCTCCTCAATTTTCTCATCAGGTTTTACTTCTTCATCCTTAACAATTTTAGGAGGCGTGAATTTTACCTGGTTCACTTCTGGTGGTGGTGGTGGCTTAGGGGGAGGTGGTGGAGGCACAACCGGTGGTGGCGCATCCTTTTTGATGTCTGCCATTTGCGTATCAAGCACATCGATGGTTTTCTGAGAACCATTGTTAATGATGTTTGCAAAAACAGACCCTAAGAATAATAACAACGCAATCGCGGCAGTGATGATCAGTGCCTTGGTCAGTCGTTGGTTATACGATTTTCGGAGATCATAAGCACCGTATTGCTTGTTTTTACCCTCGAAGATAATATCGAGGATATCGGCGCCTAATATTTTGTTTATATCCATTGTAACTGCTTTGTTATTTAGATTCAAAAACTAATTGATTCCATAAACTTTTACTTGATTCCATTCGCATCTTCAGTCATCTTGATCAGCTTGGCTTCTCCTTCTGACATGTCCACTTCGGCATAGTGACCGGGAGGAACATTGCTGATGGTCATTTCATCAAGTATATCAATGGCATTTTTAAAAGTAGATTCTTTATCCGCCTTAATGATATACATCAGGTCGCCCATGGGCGTAGCATTACGCTTATCAGCGATCAGTTGGCGTATCTCTTTAAAATTGCTGCCTTTGAACTGTGTATTGGGATCAACCAGTTCTCCATAATAATAATATACCTGGTCATCCTTTCCTAACAATAAGGTCATTACACCAGAGTTTTTAACTTTCAGCTGGTTATCCGGATCATCCTTGGGTTCATTCATGGCCATGGCCGTTGGCTGGCTCATAGTGGTAGTAAACACAAAGAAAGTGATCAACAGAAAACCCAGATCCACCATGGGAGTAAGATCCACCCTGGTTGACATCTTTTTGGCCTTCTTGACGCCGGGGCCTTTCTTATGGCCACCACCCGACGAAGTATCCATTTCTGCCATATCTGTACATTTTAAACCCGCCGAAACGGGCAGTTATTTAATATTATTTAGCTGGTGCCGGTGGGTTTCTGGCTAATTCAGAATCAGCCGGAACTCCTTCAGGATTGGTTACCACTTTAAATTTAAAAATATCGTTCTTTTTAAAAGCGGATTTGATGTTTTTATAAGCAGGATACTTGGCCAGATTATCACCTTTCACACAGAGGTTAAGGTTTTCCAACGATTCTCCTTTGTACGAATTTGACACACTCCTGACCCAGTCAACCAATTCATTATTGGTGCTGTCGCCGCAGGGTATCCCGGGCATATTCTCCGGCTTGATAGGTTCACTGAGATCCAGGGATCCTTTCAGCATGTTTAAAGGCACGCCAATGAAATCCAGTTTTTTCAGTTTCGCCATTTCAGCGGGGGTCAGATTCAATTGCCTTGAGCTATTGATGTCCTCAATGATAGCGTCCTTATGTGCTTTATCGCCCAACATCAGGAATACCTTTCCATCTTTGGTCAGCGTTACCATAATTGCTTCTTCCTTGGCCACCCTAGTGGATACAGAGGAGGGGGGCAAAACGGCAACAGCCTCAGGGGGCTTGGTCTTGGTAGCAAGAATAAAAAAAGACAATAACAGGAATGCCACATCGCACATCGCCGTCATATCTATATTTGTACTCTTACGGGGTAATTTCGCTCTTCCCATTATGATTATTTTTTAGGTTTACACATGTTAGATTCAAACATGGAGAAATTCCATATTACTTGTACAAAGAAGCAAAGCTCTGAGTCAAAGTGAATCCTGATTCATCAATACCGTAAGTAATGGAATCAATTTTAGTGGTAAACACATTGTAAAATATAATCGCTAATGCAGATGTTCCGATACCCAATGCAGTATAGTACAAGGCCTCAGAGATACCTACTGATAATTCACGGGCAGCGTCTCCACCACCGGCATCACCCAGTTTCCTGAATGAACGAATCATCCCTAATACCGTTCCGAACAGACCCAACAGGGTAGCTACAGAAGCGATGGTAGACAAGAAAACCAGGTTCTTTTCAAGCATTGGCAGTTCCAGTGCAGTTGCTTCTTCAACTTCTTTCTGAATGGCCATTACTTTTTGTTCGGTAGATAATTCAGCATCCGTGATCATTTCTTTATAGCGGTATAAACCAGCTTTCATCACATTGCCTACAGAACCTTTTTGCTTATCGCATTCGGCCAAGGCAGCATCTACATTTTTATTCGCCAGGTGATACTGCACTTTACGGATAAATCCGGCATTGCTACCGGTACCAGTTGCTTTAGAAATAGTGAGGATCCTTTCAATTACAAAAGTGATCATTGTTAAAAATGCTCCAATTAGGATGGGAACAACAAATCCTCCCAAGTACATATTACTCAGGAACCCTTTAGGATCTCTGTGTTCGGGCATAAAACCGCCGCTCATGTCGGGGTGATTAAATCCACTTGCACTTCCTAATACGAACCTCCAAATCACAAATCCTGCTATTACGCAGATTAATGGAGCTAGCCAGGAAATGGCATTGCCTGATTTCTTTACCTGTACTGATGTTGCCGGTTTTGCAGCTGGTTTTGTTTCTGCCATGACATTCAAATTTTAGTTAATGAAAAATTTTAAACTTGATTTTGATTTGATTAATTATTACAGGCTAAGAAAATAATCATATTTTTTAGCACGTGAGCGCACAAGTTAATAAAATAATTGAAAGCAACAACTTGCCACAATTAATTTTTTGATTATTTTTTATACGATGCGGGAAGCCCCGCATTACATACTTTTTCAATGAAAAAAATTCGGCAGGAACTGTAAAAACAGATAGGAATCAATTTAATACATACTGCAAATGCTACTCATAGCGTAAGGCAACAATGGGGTCTAATTTGGATGCTTTATGCGCTGGATAGAGGCCGGCAACCAGTCCCACAAAGGAACACACCAATATCCCTGCTATCACCCATGCCCAGGGTACTACAAAACCTGTCTTCAGCAACAAGGCCACAATATTACCCACCAAGATGCCGGCAATGATACCCGCTACGGCCCCCATCAGGCTGATGAGGATCGACTCCCATAGGAATTGTGCACGGATATCTTTTTTTGTGCCGCCTAGCGCCTTGGCCAGTCCGATCTCCTTGGTGCGTTCATTTACCGCTACCAGCATGATATTCATTAAACCGATCGCGGCCCCGATCAGGGTGATGAAGGCGATCCCGATGGTCCCTTTTTCCAAAAAGCCCAGGTTGGTGAGTACGGCTTCGGCAATGCTATCACTTTTATCGATGAAGAAATTGTCTTCTTCCTTCACATCCAGTTTTCTGATCGGCCTGAAAGTACCCTTTGCTTCTCCAACAGCAATATCTAATACTTTTATATCAGTGACCATGATCCCGATCGTAAAGGATACCGCATCGCTTGCGTACAACCGACGGATATTATTGTAAGAGGTAAGAATCATTTTATTGGCATTGAAAAAAGCACTGGAACTTTTTTCTTCAAAAACACCCAGCACCCGGTATGGTACATGGTCTACACTGATCACCTGGTCAACCGCTGCTGCTGACCTCCCCGGATAAAGTTTTTCTGCTACTGAACTTCCGATAACACAAACATTCCTGCCCGACTCCACATCCGTAGGGGTAAGGTTTCTCCCGAGACTGATGGTATAGCCATTCAACTCTGCAAAATTTTCATCTGCGCCTAATACATTGATATCGGGATTGGTTTTTTTTCGCTCATTATTTACCACAATACTTCCAGGACCTCTTAGGGTTAGTCCAACTTTTCCCGGAAACAAGTACTGCTCTTTGAATGACTTTGCTTGCTCGTAAGTAATCACTTTACCGGCATTGGAATTGCGTTGTTTGAGTTTGGTCTTACTTGATTTGGTTACAGTGCTCTGGCGGCCGCCACCCATTCTAATATTGCGTTCTTTATAACGAATACTGAAAGAATTGGCCCCCATGGTGGAGAAACTGCTGGTAAGACTATTGCTGGCGGCCTTGATCGCCGTAATGATCAGGATCAGGGCAAAAATACCCAGGGCCATGATCACCACAGTGATGGCAGTGCGTAATTTATTGCCTGAAATATTGCGCCAGGAAAGGGAGATGGTATCACTCAGTGTCATGTTTCGCTATTGCCCATAAAGTTAGCGCCTAAAAAAATTTCAGGGCGAAAAACTTTACAGGTGGTCGAAATCCTGTTTAAGGTAATGGGAAATAATGCAGCCAGTCGATGATCAGCTCGGGTTTCACTCCTAAAATGATGATCACCGCAACCAACAACAGCAATAAAAATTTAAACGCCAGGGTTACGTCCCAAATATGAGGTTCTGTATCGGTACTTTCTTTGAAATAGATGGCTTGTATCACCCTGAAATAATAATAAGCGCTGATGGCTGCACAACCTACGGCAAGAATCACCAGCCATACAAAATGATGGGTATTTATGGCCGCCAGCAACATATAAAATTTAGCCTGGAACCCTGCGGTTAAAGGAATACCGGTAAGCGATAACAGGAATACCGTTGCCGCAAAAGCCAGTACAGGCTGTTCTTTGGCCAGGCCGTTGAAACCGGAAATGGTATAATCCTTCATTTTAATTAGAATGGCGAATATCCCGATGCTGGCCAAACTATAAGCAGCTGCATACAATACTAATCCTTCTTTGGCTGCCAGATTCATGGCAAAAATGGCGAGCATCATAAAGCCTGCCTGCGCAATACTGGAGTATGCCAGCATCCGCTTCACACTTTGCTGGAATACTGCCGTGAAGTTCCCGATGACCAGGGTTGCAGCGGTGATGATCACCACCAGATTTTGCCACTGGGGCTGAATGGTACCAAAAGCATTTTCAAACAATCGCATAAAGGCAAAGAAACCTGCCACTTTCACCACAGATGCCATATAAGCCGTAAACACCGTGGGGGCCCCGTCGTATACATCGGGTGTCCAGAAATGAAAGGGCGCAGCCGAAACTTTAAACGACATAGAGATCATCAGGAGTACTAATCCTGCTGCGATCATCACGGGCATCTTGCCCACACCCAGGTGGATCTGGTTAAGATAAAAAGAAGCTGAACTATTGCCTCCATAAATCAGCACGATACCCATCAGCATAATGCCGGTGGAAAACGAGCCCATCAGGAAATATTTAAGCGCTGCTTCATTACTTTTTAAATTGCGTTTATCACTTCCAGTTAGTATGTACAAAGGGATCGACATGATCTCGATACCCAGAAAAAGAATGAGTAGTGTATTGAAGGTAGCCACAAGGCTTACCCCGCATAAAATAAAAAAGATAAGGGCAAAATATTCGGCCACATGGGTTCCTACTTTTTCAAAATCTCTTCCGCTCAACAGGAAATACATCAACGTGCAAATCAATGCGATGCTGATGAAGGCCAGGTTAAAACTGTTGAGGTGGATCATGTCTTTCAGATCCACGGAAAACAGTGTTTGCCCGGTATACAATTCCCAGCAGTTGGCAACGAGTATCAGCAGTATGCCGCTGATGGCCAGGTATTTGGGAATGCGTTTGTTCTGGATGAATGCACCAGCCAGCATCATCACCACTCCCCAGATTGCCGTTAATATTATTGCGTTCATAATGTCCCGGTCTGTTCTCAACAGACCTGCTTGTTTTGTTATTTAAATCTTGTTAACAGTGATGCCACTGTGTCTTTTGTTAGGTCGAATAGCGGTTGCGGATAAACGCCGATCACGAAGATCATGACCAGTAAGATCCCCAGCACCCATTTCACGCTGTTGGGAATATCCTTCATGGTAGCCGTAAGGGTATTCACTTCACCATAAAATACATGTTGTATCATGCGGAGGGTATACACGGCTGCTAATATGATACTCAATCCTGCAATGGCCGTTACCCACACATTATATTTGAACAATCCGGTGAACATCATAAATTCTCCCACAAAAGCATTGGTGAGTGGCAAGGCAATATTCGCCAACGCGATCACCACCAGCATGATGGTAAGTGCAGGTGCCTTATGCGCAATGCCGCCCAGCTGAGAGATCTTCCGAACACCGGTCTGCTTTTCAATCTGGTCGATCACGATCCATAGTCCGATGATATTGATACCATGACTGAACATCTGTATCATCACGCCCTGTGTACCGATCTGTTTGTTGGCAAATAGGGCCGCACACATCAATCCGATATGCGCTATGGAAGAATAAGCCACCAGCCTTTTAAGGTCATCCTGCTGCATGGCCAATAAACTGGCATAGATCATTCCAATCACCGACAAACCGATCACGATATATCCAAAATGATCCACGGCAGCCGGGAACATAGGAAGCAGCCAGCGGATCACCGCAAACAATCCCATTTTTACCATCACGCCACTCAGTACCATGGTTGTAGCAGCAGGTGCCTGTTCATAAGTATCGGGCTGCCAGGTATGGAATGGGAAGATGGGCATCTTGATAGCAAATGCTATAAAGAACAATCCAAATAACCAATATTGTTTCGTGGGCTCCAGTCGGGCAGCCACATCATAAAATGCATTGATAGAAAAAGAATGCGGAGCAATAATATTTCCACCGGCATCCATCAGGTTATTCGTGTGCAGGTATACCACTATAATACCCAGCAACATCAACAAAGATCCTGCGAATGTATAAATGAAGAATTTAAAAGTAGCTTGAATACGTTTTTCGCCACCCCAACGGCTGCATAAAAAATATACCGGTATCAACGCCAGTTCCCAGAAGAAATAAAACACCAGGGCATCCATGGCACAGAACACGCCCATCAATCCTGCCTGGGTAAGTAACATGAGTCCGTAAAAAGCCTGGCTATGTTTATATTCGCTTTTATAGGTTGCCGCAAAGATCAACGGGAAAGAAACCGCCGTTAGAAAACTGAGGATATGCCCCACACCATCCAATCCCAGACTATAACTGGCACCCAATGTGCTCAGCCATTTCCAGGAAACATAATTCAATATTTTATCGTTTGCATAGACCAAACTCAACACCGACACCGCCAGTGTGAGTAAGGAGGCAAACAATGACCAGGCCTTAACCTGTTTATCCTTACGCAGCATAAAAGTGACCAGTCCACTGATGAGTGGCAGCCATATCAGCAGATCAGGAAAGCTTATCCATCCGTGAAGTTTTTCCATATTCTTTACAAAAACAATTGAACAATAAATAAGATTAAAATTCCCAATACCATCATCAAAACATATAGGCCTACTTGTCCGTTTTGCAATAAACGAACTTGCCGACTTCCATAATTCACTGCTTTACCAATTCCATTTACAAAACCATCGATACCTTTTTTCTCCACTACCTCATTAAAGAAATTGGCAATGGCCCGAACAGGTTTAATGATAATGGCTTCATATAATTCATCCACATACCATTTGTTCTCCAGTACATTCCCCAACCCTGTTGAGGGTTCAGCCGTTTTCTGATACTTGCTGAAACGGCTCCAGGCATAGATCAGGGCAACCAATGCTAAGGCCACAGAGATCACCATCAACATATACTCGGTAGTATGTACCATCTCCGGTTTAATGGTAATGGCATCACTTTGTGCAAAAACAGGATTCAGGAATTCGCCGAGCCTATGCCCACCAGATAGAAATACTTCGGGTATGCCTACCCAACCTCCGGCCACTGCCAGCAGGGCCAGTATCAACAATGGAATGGTGATGGCTTTCGGACTTTCATGCACATGATGTTCCTGATCTGCCGTGCCCCTGAATTTTCCGAGGAAGGTCATGGCATATAAACGGAACATATAAAAAGCGGTCATCATGGCGCCAGCAACACCGATGCCATAATACACCGGATTTTTTGCAAAGGCAGCGCCCAGTATTTCATCTTTAGAAAAGAACCCGGCAAATGGCGGCATTCCGGCAATGGCCAAACATCCCAACAAGAAAGTAAGATGCGTGATCTTCATATGCTTTTTAAGTCCGCCCATATTCCGCATATCCTGCTCACCGCTCATGGCATGGATCACACTTCCTGCACCAAGGAATAAAAGGGCTTTGAAAAATGCATGGGTCATCACATGAAATACAGCTCCGGTATAAGCACCTACACCAAGTCCGAGGAACATATATCCCAGCTGACTAACGGTAGAGTATGCCAGCACTTTTTTAATATCGTTTTGTTTCAAGGCGATCGTTGCAGCCAGTATAGCGGTTGATAATCCGGTAATGGCCACTACGGTTTGAGAAACCGGTGCCATGGTATATAAGATATTGCTCCTGGCGATCATGTAAATACCGGCAGTAACCATGGTTGCGGCATGGATCAGGGCACTCACGGGGGTTGGACCGGCCATAGCATCTGGTAACCAGGTATACAATGGTATCTGAGCACTTTTTCCGGTGGCACCTACAAATAATAATAGGGTGATACCGGTGATGTCGAACGTGGAAAGATTACCCACGCTGGCAAAAACATTATGAAAGTCAACCGTGCCCAGTTTATTCACCAGCCAGAAGATGGCGAGTAAAAAACCAAGATCACCAATGCGATTCATCACAAAGGCCTTGCGGGCTGCGGCATTGAATTTATTGTTGGTGAACCAGAATCCGATCAGTAAATAAGAACATAGTCCTACCCCTTCCCATCCAATGAACATGATCACATAATTGGCGCCCAGCACCAACAGCAACATAGAAAAAACAAAGAGGTTAAGGAAAGAAAAATATTTGGCGAAATTCTGTGGCTCCTCATCATGCATATACGCAGTGGAATACACATGAATTAAAAAACCAACTCCGGTGATGATCAATAAGAACAGGGAAGACAACTGATCCACTTGCAGATCGAATCCGATCTTCAGGGCGGCAATGTTGATAAAATCGAAATAATGTGCTACATGTGTATTGCCGTCCTTCACTTGAATAAATACCCATACGCTCATGGCAAAAGAAAGGAATATCACTGCACTACCGATGAATCCCGACAGGGCTTTCGACAAATGCTTTCTACCCAGGCCATTGATCAGAAAACCCACCAGTGGCAACAAAGGAATCAACCAGACTAATTGTAAAATATTATTCATACCCTGCTCCCGTAATGGGAAATTTTATTTAAAAACTTATTTCAAATTTCAGCTGCCGGCATTGAAGCCAATCAGCTGACTAATGTTTCAATCGGTTCAAAAAATTCACATCCGTGCTATGGGTGTTGCGGTACATCATTACAATGATCGCCAGTCCTACACTTACTTCCGCAGCAGCCACTACCATGATAAAGAATACGAACAATTGTCCGTCGCTCACCACTGAAGGACTGATGCTTCCCACTTCGGCAGCAGCATGCATTTTAGAAAATGCCACCAGCAAAAGATTCACGGCGTTAAGCATGAGCTCGATGCACATGAAAATAATGATCGCATTTCTGCGGGTGAGCACGCCTATCACACCAATGCTGAATAAAGCCACAGCCAAGTCGATGTACCATTTAATTTCCATAATAATTTATTTCCGGTTCAAATTCTCAATTAGGTTTATCAATCAATCGCTCCTTTTTCCGATCACTACAGCACCGATCATGGCGCTTAAAAAAAGCACACTGCTCAGTTCAAAGGGCACCAAATAATCATTGAACAAAACTTTACCCAGGTTCTTGATCAGTCCTGCATCGCCTCCGCTCATCAGGTGATTGGTGCTAACATCTGATTTCATCAGTGCCGTTACCAACACTAAGAACAAACATCCCCCCGATATCAATCCGGCGAATTGCAGGTTACGATTCTTCTGTGGCTCACTGTTTGCATTCAGGTTCATCAGCATCACTACAAAAAGGAAGAGCACCATAATGGCTCCTGCATATACAATGATATTCACGATGGCGAGGAACTGGGCATTCATCAGGATATAATGCCCCGAGATGGCGAAGAACGTTACAATAAGCCAGAGCACACTGTGCACCGGGCTTTTGCTGGTGATCACCATGATGGCACTGCCCAATGCAAGGACAGCTAAAAACCAAAATAATATTTCTGTTATACTCATAATGCCCGCCAGCACCCGTGGGGATGGCTATTTTAGTTAATTAATAATTTTTGCTTTCACCCGGTTACCCGCTGCTTTTTTATAAGCATCTGGTTCATTTACCGGATGAGGTATCAATAGGTCTTTCTTTCCGTAAATAAATTGTTTGCGCTGGTAATCGGCTGGCGCAAAAGTTTCGCTGAGGTAGATGGCATCTTTCGGACAAGCATCTTCACACAATCCACAAAAAATGCAACGCAGCATATTGATCTCGTAACGGGCTGCATATTTTTCTTCGCGATACAACTGTTCCTCGCCTACTTTACGTTCTGCCGCTTCCATGGTAATGGCCTCGGCCGGACAAGCAACTGCACACAATCCACAGGCAGTACAATTCTCCCTGCCTTCTTCATCGCGATTCAGGATATGCAGTCCGCGGAACACCGGACTGAATGGACGTGTTTTTTCGGGGTAATTGATCGTTGGCCTTTTTTTGAACATATGGCCAAACGTAATGAACATACCCTTGGCGATGGCCACCAGATAAATCTTTTCAAAAAAATTCATCGGCTTCCTTTCAACCTGCCGTATTCTGTTCGTTAATGATTCCATACCAGATTCCCGAAGGGGATATTATTGATTAATGGTTTACAAATTAATTTCTAAAAATGCCAGTTGTTGTTTTTCAGCAACACCACCGCACCAGTCGCCAGCATATTCACCAATGCCAATGGGATCAGTACACGCCAGCCCAAATTCATCAATTGATCATAGCGGAAACGCGGGATGGTCCAGCGCACCCACATGAAAAAGAATAGGAAGCAACACACTTTCCCCATCAATGCCACGATGCCCACCAGTGCCGCAATATTGGGCGACAAGGTTGCCTCATTCAAAAAAGGAATATCATAGCCGCCAAAGAACAAGGTCGCCATGATCACGCTGCTCACGAACATATTGATGTATTCGGCGAACAGGTAAAAACCCAGTTTCATGGAAGAATATTCTGTATGATAACCGCCGATCAATTCATTCTCCGCTTCTGCCAGATCGAATGGCGTTCGATTACATTCTGCAAAGGCACAAATTAAAAATAGCAGAAATCCGAGTGGCTGATAGCGGATATTCCACCCAAAATGCCAGCCTTCGGAGTGTTGTTGCAACACCATTTCTTTTAGGCTAAGCGTACCCGTTACCATCAGTAAGGCGATCAAAGTAATGCCCATCGCCAGTTCATAACTGATGATCTGCGAAGCGGCACGCAGTCCACCCATCAAAGAATATTTATTGTTACTGGCCCAGCTACCGATCATGATGCCATACACACCCATACTCACCACCGCAAATACATACAAAATACCTACGTTCACATCGGCGATCTGCAAGGGAATATCGCGGCCAAACAATTGTAATTTATCGCCCCATGGAATTACGGCGCCGGTCATGATGGCCGTCATCATCGCCATGGATGGCCCAAGAATGAATAAGAATTTGGATGAAAAATCAGGAATGATCTCTTCCTTGAAAAAAAGTTTAATACCATCGGCCACCGGTTGCAACAGTCCAAAGGGACCTGCCCGATTCGGGCCACGCCTGTCTTGCAAAATCGCTGCAACTTTCCTTTCTGCGTAAGTGGCATACATGGCAATCACCAGTGAGGCCATGACCACTATCACGATCAACACCAGTTTTTCCAAAATCATTGCCAGATCAATTACTAAAAACATAACGCTCTTTTAAATATTTGTCAATTCCTCTTTTCGCTCAATCAATTTTATTTTTTCATTCCCCACTGGGTAGATTCTCCGGCACCCTTTACATGCTCTGCCGATCTTTCAAAATCCTCGCTATGCGATGGACCATTGATGGCACTCAGCTCAATATTCGGATTATTCACCTCACTAACATTATGGATATTCATCATCAGCTTAGGTGAACGGCCCTTCAATACTGCAGGAAGTGTTTCCTTTGGCATCTCCAGTGTTTTATATTTATTGGCACCCAGCACAGAATGTCTGCTGATCTGGGTAAGTCCTTCGATGGTCCAGTCGCTGGTCTTCTTAGAATCAAAGCGACAAGTATTGCAGATCCATCCGGTCTTTCCATCATAGCTCTGCACTTCACCCCACTCATCTTTGCGGGCAGTTACCCTGAACACCTCATTTCCCCTCAACCATAAAGTTGCTTTACCGCAACATTTCGGATTGGAACAATTACGGTGTGCATCTACCGGCTTGGTGAACCATACCCTGTTCTTGAATCGGAAGGTTTTATCGGTTAATGCGCCTACCGGACACACATCGATCATATTGCCACTGAAATCATTGTCGATGGCTTTTGAAATATAGGTGGATATAGCAGCATGATCGCCCCGATCTACGATGCCATGAACCCGGCTATCGGTGATCTGGTCGGCAACAAATGTGCAGCGGTAGCAAAGGATGCACCGGGTCATATGCAATTGTATATAAGGACCAATATCTTCTTTGGCAAAAGTTCTGCGCGCAAATTCATAGCGTGTTCCCGCTTTGCCATGTTCATACCCAAGATCTTGCAGATGACATTCTCCTGCCTGATCACAGATCGGACAATCGAGTGGATGATTGATTAATAAAAATTCAACCACGCCATTGCGGGCATCGGTCACTTTTTCGCTGGTGATATTCTTAACGATCATTCCATCCATCACATTGGTTCGGCAACTGGCCACCAGCTTAGGCATGGGCCTTGGATCGGCAGTAGATCCGGCTGCCACTTCCACGAGGCAGGTACGGCATTTACCGCCACTACCCTGTAATTTGCTGTAATAGCACATAGCCGGTGGCGTTACATCGCCGCCGATGATGCGGGCTGCCTGTAAGATGCTGGTACCCGGAGCAACATCGATCGTGATATTATCGATCGTGACTTTGAATGTTGCGGTTGCTGTTTTTATTTCGTCTGCCATATAATAAATGCTATCACTTTTTTTATACTGTTTCTGGAACCCTGATCGGATCGGCATAATGCGCCAATCCATAATTTGAACGAAGGCATTCTTCCGGATGATTCACATGCCATTCAAACTCATCCCTGAAATGCCTGATGGCGGCGGCTACCGGCCATGCGGCGGCATCACCCAGCGGACAAATCGTATTCCCTTCTATCTTGCGTTGAATATCCCATAAGAGATCGATATCACTGATCTTACCCTGACCTTTTTCAATGCTTAATAAAATCTTTTCCATCCATCCGGTTCCTTCGCGACATGGGCTGCATTGTCCGCAGCTTTCATGCCGGTAAAATCTTGCCAGGGTGTAAGTATGTTTTACCACGCATTGTGTTTCATCAAGAACAATAAATCCACCACTGCCCATCATACTGCCGGTGGCGAAACCGCCATCACTCAGACTTTCATAATTCATCAATCTTTTTTCTCCTTTAGCGGTGGAGAGCAATAGATTGGCCGGAAGAATGGGAACAGAAGAACCTCCGGGGATACAGGCTTTCAACCTTTTTCCATTGGGAATGCCACCACAATATTCGTCGCTGTAAATAAATTCTTCTACGGAGATCGTCATGTCGATCTCATATACACCAGGCTTGTTGATATTGCCGCAAGCACTGATCAGTTTTGTACCAGTACTTTTTCCCACGCCGATCTTCGCAAATTCTTCTCCGCCATCATTGATGATGGGAACCACCGCGGCAAGGGTCTCTACATTATTTACCACCGTTGGACAATCCCAAACACCTTTCACCGCAGGGAATGGAGGCTTGATCCTGGGATTACCGCGCTTGCCTTCCAATGATTCCAGTAAGGCTGTTTCTTCACCGCAGATATAAGCACCCGCTCCTCTTTGTACATAAATTTCACAATCAAAACCAGAACCCAATATATTCTTACCCAGAAATCCGTTTTGTTTTGCTTCGGCAATGGCTTGTTCCAGAATATCCACGATCCAGGCATATTCGCCGCGGATATAGATATAAGAAACATGAGAACCTAACGCGAACGATGATACGACCATTCCTTCAATGAGCAGGTGAGGAATGAATTCCATCAGGTACCTGTCTTTAAAGGTGCCGGGCTCACTTTCATCCGCATTACAAACCAGATAACGGGCCACCCCTTCAGGCTTGGCCAGGAAACTCCATTTCATTCCGGTAGGAAATCCTGCTCCGCCCCTACCACGAAGTCCGCTTTTCTTTACTTCATCCGTCACCTGATCGGGGCTCATCGACTTCAATGCTTTTTCCACACTGCGATAACCACCTTCGCGGCGATAAACGTCGAAGCCGCGAATGCCTTCAACGTGTGCTTTTTCTAATAATAATTTTCTGGCCATTTATAAAAAATCTGTTCGTTCGGTTTCCAAATTATTTTTCCATGCAGGATGCGATCAAAGCATCCACTTTTTCTTTTGTAAGATGCTCCCGGTAATTTTTACCCAGTTGCATCAGCGGGGCATATCCACAAGCGCCTAAACATTCCACAGTTTTTAAGGTGAACATTCCATCGGCTGTGGTTTCGCCAATATTTATTCCCAATTTTTCTTTGATATAGGCAATGATAGAATCGCTGCCATTGAGCATACAGGGGCCGGTTTGGCATACTTCAAAAACATGTTTTCCAACAGGTTTAAGATTGTACATGCTATAAAAACTGGCCACTTCATACACTTCAATGGGTGTGATCGTTAATAAGGAAGCCACATAATCCATCACCGGCACATCCAGCCATCCATCAAACTCTTCCTGTGCCATGTGCAAAACCGGAAGCAAGGCACTTTTTTGTTTGCCCTGCGGATAACGGGAA
>CAIRHQ010000020.1 GCA_903878475.1 uncultured Bacteroidota bacterium
AATCCGGCCAGTGTAAGGATGAGTAAGCTTATGCTGATGCTGTTGCCGCTATTGGGTTGGATAGATGGATCCAGTATATTCTTTAATGAAAGGAACTGGTAAATACTATTCACCAGAAAGCTGAACAGAATAGACATCGATATGTAAAAGAAAAAATGGAACAAAGCGGGACCTATTCCTATCAGCCTGGTGAAATAATGAAAACAGGCATAGCTCAGCACAGGAAATAGTAGGATCCAGTTCAATACCGAAATGATCCGAAAGATTTTCCAATGAACTGCCATTCGTTATTTCAGATTAAGTTTTATCTGCAGTTCTTCAAATTGTTTTTCATCAATGGTAGAAGGAGCGTCCAGCATCACATCTCTTCCTGAATTATTTTTTGGGAAGGCAATAAAATCGCGGATGCTTTCGCTGCCGCCCATGATGGCACAGAGCCGGTCGAAGCCAAAGGCGAGCCCACCATGCGGGGGCGCACCATATTCAAAAGCGCCTAACAGGAATCCGAATTTATGCTGTTGTTCAGCAGCATCCATGCCCAGTGCAGCAAACATTTTCTCCTGCAATTCGCGTTGGAAGATCCTGATGGATCCGCCGCCGATCTCATTTCCATTGAGCACCATATCGTATGCATTGGCCTTGATGCCGGCATAAGGATGGGCAAGATAGTTTGCAGCGTCTTCGATCACCGGGTTATTGTTGATCATGATCTCAATATGATCGGGTTTTGGCGAAGTGAAAGGGTGATGTCGGGCTACCCAGCGATTGCCTTCTTCATCATATTCAAACAATGGGAAATCGATTACCCATAATAGTTTGAAGTCGTCGGGCTTTCTCATTCCCAGTTTATCGGCCATATACATCCGCAGGTCACTGATGGCTTTGCGGGTGCGCTCTTCTGCGCCCGCCAGGATGAGCACGAGGTCGCCGGGTTGTGCAGCGGCTGCTTCAGCAATGGCTTTCAAGCGGTCTTCGGAATAGAATTTATCTACACTGCTCTTGAATGTTCCATCGGTATTGCATTTGATGTATACCAGTCCTTTCATTCCGATCTGCGGGCGCTTAACCCATTCCGTTAGTTCGTCGGTTTGTTTGCGACTATATTCACAGCATCCGGGTAGGGCAATGGCCACCACGGTTTCGGCTTCATCAAATACTTTAAAATCGGCACCATTGATCAGATTGGCCTGGTCGGCTTTATTACTGAACACGGTAGTAGGTTTCTTCAAATTGCATAATTGCAGGTTGAAGCGGATATCAGGTTTGTCGTTTCCGTACTGCCACATGGCATCTTCCCAGGTCATGCGGGAAACGGTTTCAGTATAGTCGATCCCTTTTACATCTTTGAAGATCCTTTTGATCAGTCCTTCAAACATTTGCAAAATATCTTCCTGTTCTACAAAGGCCATTTCACAGTCTATCTGTGTGAACTCTGGTTGACGGTCGGCACGCAGGTCCTCGTCACGGAAACATTTTACGATCTGGTAGTACCGGTCGTATCCACTCACCATCAACAGTTGCTTAAAAGTTTGTGGCGATTGGGGCAGGGCATAGAATTGTCCGGCATTCATCCTTGATGGTACCACAAAATCGCGGGCCCCTTCCGGTGTACTTTTGATGAGGAAGGGCGTTTCAATATCCATGAAATTATTTTCATGCAGGTAATTGCGGGCAGAGCGGTTTACCGAGTAACGCAATTCCATATTTTTCTTTACGGTATTTCTTCTCAGGTCGAGGAACCGGTATTTCATCCGGATATCATCGCCACCATCGGTATCATCCTGGATGGTAAAGGGAGGCACCGCTGATTTATTCAGTATGGTGAATTCGCTCACTTCAATTTCAATATCACCGGTAGGGATATTCGCATTTTTATTGCTGCGTTCATTTACTTTTCCTTTTACCTGCAACACGAATTCGCGGCCCAATGGATTGGCATCCAGAGCGGCATTCAGTGATTCGGAGAACAGTAACTGCGTAATGCCATAACGGTCGCGCAGGTCAACAAAACTGATGCTGCCGAATTTTCTAATGGTTTGTACCCACCCGGCCAGGGTAACGGTATTATTAAGGTCACTGATTCTTAATTCGCCACAGGTATGAGATCGAAACATATAAATTGATAATTATTTGTCTTGCGTAATATGATGATTAACATGGATGGGCAATTTAGCTCGCTTCAAATGCACCAAATGTTAAGCGACAAAGATAATTTAAATGCTTTACATCGTCTCGATGTTCCCTTTGTACCGGGGTTTGTACCATAAATAATAATAGATCAGCAGGGATAGTCCGATCAAAAAAGGAACCAGGGCCAGCTGCTTATAGGTAAAGGAACCGAATACAATAAGGTTATCGAATGAAAAGAATTCGCTGATCATCCAATACGCATTGGCGGTGATCCAGAAACTGATGGCCAGGTTATGGGTGAGTTCCGAAACCAGTTCCCGGGTGCGCCAGGCGATCACGATGGAAATGATCAGGGTTGGGAAGATCATGGCAATGCCCAAGGGTTTCCAAACCATACACCAGCTGATGTCTTTTAATAGCCAGAACAGGATATGGAGATTTTCCATTTTGCGGTAACGCAGCGGGATATTATATACAGTAATAGTTGACATATGAATGACGATAAAAATAAATGAGGGTGAATGTTAAAAATACAAAATTGTAACATTCACCCTCATGTATAATTTACAGATCACTCAACTGTTACCCGAACGCCTTCACTATGACTGCTGAATTCGGGGGCATACATGCATTGAATGCTGGTGATGCCATTGCTGAAATTTCCGGTATGGGTAACCAGCAGTTCGTATTCGAACACATAAGTTCCCCTGCTGAGCCAGCTGATAAAGAAATTGGTGCTGGCGTCCTTGGTGCTTTCATAATAGCCCAGGCCATCCTGATATTTGTACTGACTGATCACGTTCACGGGTTCCATACAGGCAGCCCGCAGATCTTTCATATGCAGGTACTCCATATCGCGATCGCATTTCAATTCAATGCGCACTTTTACTTTATCGCCCACGTTCAACACAGCCCCATCGGCCAGCGCTACCAATACCGGACCGGTATCTGAATTTTTTTGCAGGAATAATTTCTTATTCAGTTTAAGTGGTGTATTGGCTGCTGTGATCTTGTCCATGTCCTCAAAATATTGCCAGTACACGCTTCCCCAACTGCTCGAGGTTTTTTCGGTATTGCTGATGCTCACCTGAATATCGCCCATGGATGCAGTTACTTTATCTCCGGCGATGCGTTTTTTGAAATAACCTGTTCCGGCTTCTGTTCCGGCATCGGTGCTGTTGATCTGTACAGGTCCAAGGTCGATAACCAGTTTCCTTTCTGCGAACAACTCATTGGCTGCAACCTTGCTATTGCCATTCAATAATAAGGCATAGCAAGCCTCTGCCGTAGCCCGGGTGGTTCCCCAGTTCTGCGTTTGTTTCTGCTTCAGCAGCCAGGTCTTCAGGTCTTCTACCGTATTGCTGTTCTTTTCAATATCGCTGAAGGCTTCAACCATGAGGGCCTGACTTTCAATCGGCGACTGGTACCAGTAATAACCGCC
Organism: uncultured Bacteroidota bacterium; assembly: GCA_903878475.1. Classification (GTDB taxonomy): domain Bacteria; phylum Bacteroidota; class Bacteroidia; order Chitinophagales; family Chitinophagaceae; genus Ferruginibacter. The sequence goes on from CAIRHQ010000020.1 coordinate 3,572, forward strand.
GTTGGCCCATTCTTTCCAGTACATGCCCATCTCTTCTTTGTTGATAGAATTTTCTTTCAACGACCGGATGATGGCGCCGGATGTTTTTTCATCCTGGGTGCGGTAAAGCGATAAAGCGATCATGGCCTGCATGTATTTGCTGTTGCTTAGCCAGTATTGTTGCGATTGCTTACGGTAATATTTATACGCAGTTTGGCTCGCATCGGCGATCTTGTATTCAGGGAAGAAGCTACGCATATAGAGATACTGGATCTCAGTACTGCCCAAATTATTGTCTTTGAGGATCGCTTTGTGTTTCAACAAGGACTCATAATCTTCCTTTATTTTTTTATCGAGGTAGGGAATGGCCTTGTCGATGATGCCCTTCATTCGCTTATACTGCTCATCGGTAAGCGCATTCAATTTTCTGAGGTGTCCGATACCGGTTACAATATACTGGGTAATATAACGATCATCGGGTCCGCCTTTGAACCACACAAAACCGCCATTGGCCGATTGCATGTCGTTGAGCTTTTGATAAGCCCTGTCCTGTTCTTTACCCATCCTCACCATATCAAACAGCAGGGCAATATTTTTCTTCTGTTGGCTTTCATTTTGTGCATCCATCACCCAAGGGGTTTCCTGCAAGAGGGCTGATTTCAATTCCTCATTCTTTTGCAGGTTGCTCAACAGGGCAGCGGTATCCGTGGTTTTCCATTTTTCAAAAATGGTTTTAATGCCCGGTACCGAGCGGCTGATATACGACGCGAGGGTATTGGCATACAACCGGTTAAAAGTTTGTTCAGCACACTCGTATGGGTATTCCATCAGGTAGGGAAGTGCCTGCACGGCATACCAGGCCGGATTGCTGGTATACTCTACCGTTAGTGCGTGGTTATTGAGGGTAGTGCTGTTGCCACTGTTCAGCAATTTATCGAAGCGGAATCTTTTGCTGCTTTGGTTGCGCATATTGATGGGCATGCTTTCCGTTACCAGCAATCGGTTGCTGAGTACCGGGAAGGCCATTTCTTCTCCATCTGAAAATACTTCTCCTTTGGTATTGGCCTTGGTGATGGCCTTGATGCGATAACTCAATGCCGAATTGAAATTGAACGGGATCTCTATCGGGAATTTAACCGCAAAACTTTGTCCGGCCGCAATGGTAAAATACTGATTGGGGAACATATTCTTGAACCATCCATCCACCGGGGTATTGGTAGCGGCATCCAGCAATTCCAGTTGTGCGGTACCGGTAACTTCACTATCCGACAGGTTCACGATCTTGGCACTGAATTCCATCCGGTCGCCTTCGCGCATGAACCGTGGCGCATTGGGTTGAACCATCAATGTCTTCTGCGTAACCGTAGTTTTTTCTGTATATCCGCTCGCCAGATCCTTGGTGTGGGCCAGGGTCATCAGCTTCCAGCGGGTAAGTGCTTCGGGCATGGTAAATGAAAATTCCACATTGCCTGCACTGTCTGTCTGCAGGTCGGGGAAAAAGAATGCTGTTTCATTAAAATTCTTTCGAACCTGAATGGATTGATCATTGGTTGCTGGATTGGGAGTTGCCGTAGTTGAAAAAGCAACTGTGTCTGCAACAACATCTCCTTTATCAGATAGATTTCTTGTCGTTGCATATCCTAAAACCTTCTTCTCTCTCGCCACACCCAATCCCGTTACTACTACTTCTTCAAGCCTTGATGGCACTGGCGGTGGAGGAGGGGGTATTGATTTTGACACCATGCCAAAACGAAAGTTATTGTTTCCTCCATAAATATAGCCGGAGTAATATTCACTCAATAAGGCATCATAAGTCTTAGCAGGCACCGATGAATAATTAGATTCTTTTGTGTTGTATGCCTGGCTGTTTACGATGCCAAAATTATTTTCTGTCCAATAAATTGTGTTGCTCAGCGATGGCCATATATCAAGGGTATTCCAACTGTGGGGTTTAAACTGGTCAAGACTCGCATCGTACATGGCTGCCAGCAATTCGGCATTTACTTTTTCGCCCTTGCTTCCCGTAATTTTCAGTTTCCATTTTTCTGCGCTGCCCGGCAATAATTTATCACGGAAGGTTTCATAACTGATATTGAGTTGTTTGTTCAACCAGGGAATCGCGAAATATTGGTTGCCCTTATACACCCGATTATGCTTCACAAAAATATAATTCATCATGATACCGCCGCGGTCATCTTCTTTAACCACAGTTTTAAAATCTTTTCCTGTTCCATTGATAGTATAATAGTCGGTGCTATTGGTTTTATCCATCTTGTTGAGGGTATGGATCAACCAAATCTTATCGAATCCCGTTGCGATCGAGTAATTGATCTGTTCGCCAGGTTGGGCAGTAGCATTGCTTACTAAAACCCTTGCTTCAGTATTTAGTTTTTCTGTTCCCAGATTACCAGTGAGCTCCATAAATATTTCATCCCGAACCGGGTTTCCGTATTTGTCTTTTGCTGTGGCGATAACCTTATACCAACCAGTTTCCCAATGGTCTTTTTTAATTTGCCACTGTCCATTTTCCACTGTGGAATCAGCCCGTTCGTAAATTTTTTCACCCAGCGGCCAGTTTTCCATTTTGTCTTCATCCTTGTATACATCATCGGGAAAGTAACCATAAAATTCTTCCTTGCTCATGAGGAACTGGTCGGGACTGGTCCATAATCTGTTCCTGAATATCCTGTTGGGCGATTGTAGTTTTTGAATGCTGATGTTTACAGAAGATCTTTCAAAAATATCATTGAGGTTGGTACTGTTGATGCTTAGTTTTTTAAAACTGTCGGCTGGCATTTGTTCGGGTACACTGAGGTTCAGTTGCAGCATATGGTAGGCTACTGCTACTGAGGTATTGCCGCTTCTTGTTTCTCCGTTGATATCGGTTACATCGGCATTCACCTCATAATAAAATGTAGGTTGCTCTTTTTTATCAACGCTTTCATCGGGCAGTGCTTTAAAAATAATAGTGAATATGCCTTTGGCATCAGTGGTGGTTGTACCATGACTGATCTCTGTTTCGCTATTATTGGATGGCCTTCCGCGGTAATACCATCCCCACCATACCGGATACCTTAATTTACGCACCACACGGTAAGCAACTTTGGCACCATCTATATTGTTACCGGCATAGGCTTTTGCAGTACCCGTAACCGTAATGCTATCGTTCACGCGGTAAGTACCGGTTGGCTTGTTGATGCTGGTAAAAAATTTAGGGCGTTTGTATTCTTCTACATTAATGTATTGGGATTCATCGGTGGCGCTATCAATCAAGCTAAACTGCCCATTCATAATGCCTTCGGGTAATACAAACGATCCATGGTAACTACCATACTCGTTGCTTACCACATCAACTTCTGCTTGATTCTGACTATTTGCATCGCGTAAGAATATTTTTGTTGCAAAGCCCGGGAGTATCGTTGACCTAGTAGAATTTACCTCTTTTTTCAAAACAATACCCTTGAAATACACAGTTTGTCCGGGCCGGTAGATACTTCTGTCAGTGAACAAGAAGCTAAATTCCCCGTCTAGTGCTTCATAACTGCTGTAATTGCTGTAATAGGTATAGTCATCTGTATAGAGTTCATCTCCGGGGGTATTGATCTGGAAATAAAAGCTATGATAATCTTTTGTGCTGTTCAGTTTAAAATATCCGTTCTTATCCGTATTGTATTCAGCATATTTTTTGTCTTCGTATTCGCTGTTCTTATAATTGTAAACCGATTCCCATGCCGCTACGGTTGCATTAGCAATGGGGTCGCCGGTATTCCTGTTCAGCACATAATAGTTGTTCAGGTTATTGTTGATATAACTGATATCGCTGATATACGTGAGTTCCCGGGCCATTACATTATTGGCTGTACTGAAATTTTCATCGGCGCTCGACAGGATCAGGTATAATCCGCTAGAAACTGCATCCAGTTTTATTTCAACCGAATGTTCCTGATAATCCTGCAAGTTGGGCAATGAAATACTCCAGTTCTTTAGCGGTTTCATATTACTGTAAGCTGTCCAGATCTTTGAGTAATCGTTCTTGTCCAGTTTTTTTAATTCTTCTCTGGATGTTTTTACGATGCGGAGATACAGTGTATTCAGGTTCTTGTATCTTACCAGTGAACGGAAAGGAAGGTTGGGGATATTCACTTTTTCGGTCACCATGGCCAGGGTTGGTACATCAATTTGTTTTACCAGATTACTGGCATTGATCCCGGCGGTGGAGCCGGGGAATTTTGCAGACAGTTCTACACAGATCTCACGGGCACGTTTTATTTCAAACTGGCTCTCAGTATTGGTTGAAGGATTGTATCTCTTTCCGTGTTCGAAATAGATCAATGCACGCAGATAAGTTGCTTGTGCGGCAGTTGAATTGTTTGGATAATTGTTTTCCAGTTTTAATAATGCCGCTTCATATAATTTTTCCTTGCCTTCCATCACGCCATAGCTGTTGATGAATGCCAGTCTTTTAAATTCAATATCCAGTAAGGCGTCGGGATTGGTATCGGCCAGGTGAAATCTGGTAAGGTCTTGTAACAACAGGATGGCTTTATGATGTAGTGAGGCGCTGTCCTTGCTGTTAAACTGCATTGCCACAAATTCGGCTGCCGGCGCAAAGGAACCGGGGTCTGAGATGGTGAATTGATAAGCCGGCTTGGTAAGATAGGTTTCACTGTTCATGAAAAAGTCGATGGCCCGATGGGTCAGAAAATCGTATAGGGTGGGCCGCAGGGTTCGGGTATTCACTCCCTTGATAATGATGGGGTCAAATTCATCAAGACGAGTTGTTTTTAAGAGGTTGCTGTTGTTCAGCGATTTCGTATATCCGGCACTGATACTGGCATAGAGTTTATTGATACTCCAGGTACTGATGTCCTTATTTTTTTCTACCAGCAGGGTACTGCGGTTATAGAATTTCCAGCGGTTGTTTTGCAGGTATTGCCAAAGCATTTCGGCTTGCATGCTTTGTAAGATATTTTTTGCGGGCATACTGGCCTGCTCGATCAATGTATCTACAAAAAATATATTATTCTCATGACTGTCTTCTTCTACCAGGTTGCGATACTTGATCTGGTACATACAGCTTTTGATCTGTTGCGGGGTATTGTTCTCTTTAATGGCCATGGCATAGATGGTCATCACTTCCTGCAGGGCAGATTTGGTAAGCCCCTTGGATTCAAATGTTTCTACATTCTTCCAGTTCTTTTCAAAATTGTTGTTGGGCTGGGCAATTGACTGGGCAAATATTCCGGTAGTAAAGAAAATTACCAGAATGAAATTTTTGAGATTCATGAGGGATATTTTAATGACAAGATACAATATGTTGCCTGCAGTGCATAGTGTTACAGCAGGTTAATATAGGAGATGTGTGGTGCTGATCAATTGCATAAAAATTGGAGGATATTTCTTTTTAACTTTTTCTTATATGTTAGGAAAAGAAACTACATGTGCTGTTTCAGTGTGGGGCATAAAAAAAGCCCGGACCTGCCGGGCTATATAAATTTGATGGGTTATTTTTTCATGACTTCGGCCATGGTTTTGCCGATATCGGCCGGACTGGCCACCACATGAATGCCGCAACTGGCCATGATCTTCATCTTAGCGGCTGCAGTATCATCGGCCCCGCCAACAATGGCACCTGCATGGCCCATACGCCTTCCGGGAGGAGCTGTTTGACCGGCGATAAATCCAACAACCGGTTTTTTATTACCTGTTGATTTTACATATTCAGCTGCTTCCGCTTCCATGCCGCCGCCAATTTCACCGATCATAACAATACCATCGGTTTCGGGATCTTCCATAAATAATTCCACCGCTTCTTTGGTAGTGGTTCCAATAATTGGATCACCACCAATACCGATCGCAGTAGAGATACCCAGTCCTGCTTTGGCCACCTGGTCAGCCGCTTCATAAGTAAGTGTTCCGCTTTTAGAAACGATACCGATCCTTCCTTTCTTAAAAACCATTCCGGGCATGATACCCACTTTGCATTCTTCAGCGGTGATCAAGCCGGGGCAATTGGGACCAATTAATCGAGTCGTTCTGTTTAACAGATAATTCTTTACTTTAACCATATCCTGCACCGGTATGCCTTCTGTAATGCATACTACAATTTTTATCCCTGCATCGGCTGCTTCCATAATGGCATCCGCTGCAAAAGCAGGGGGTACAAATATGATACTCACGTCGGCTCCCGTAGTTTTTACAGCATCCGCAACAGTATTGAAAACAGGTTTTTCAAGATGACTGGTACCACCTTTTCCAGGGGTTACCCCACCCACTACCTGTGATCCGTATTCGATCATCTGGGTAGCATGAAAAGTGCCTTCGGTACCGGTAAAACCCTGCACAATGATCTTAGAATTTTTATTAACGAGAACTGACATGAAACAGATTTGAGTTTGATGAATGTTTTTCAGGCGCAAAGATAAGACAGATGCCTTATTGTTGGAAGAGAATATTTAAGCATTCGGGCCTACTGAAGGTTTATTTCAGCATTTCATCCATATCCCGGTCGTCGGCTATTTTGCCCCTGGCTTCAAGCATGCGCATATCTTTGGCATCCTGTAAAAATTCGGAGGCGAAAATGAACCCGTTCAGCCGATCGTTTTTGGAGAAGATGATCTCTTGATTATTGCCACTCCATTCTTTCTGGCCATCATAGAGGTACAGGATATTTTCACCGATCTCCATTACACTGTTCATGTCGTGCGTATTGATCACGGTGGTCATATTGAACTCTTTGGTGATATCTAAGATCAGTTTATCGATCACCATGGAAGTTTGTGGGTCCAATCCTGAATTCGGTTCATCACAAAACAGGTACCGGGGATTGAGCACGATCGCCCTTGCAATACCTACTCTTTTTTTCATTCCTCCACTGAGTTCGGCCGGATATTTTTGATTTACCTCTTTCAGATTCACCCGGTCCAACACTTCGTTTACCCGTTTCAGTTTTTCTGAGAAATGCTGGGTAGTGAACATGTCAAGGGGAAACATGATGTTCTGCTCAACGGTCATACTGTCGAACAAGGCTGATCCCTGAAACAACATACCGATCTGCTGACGTAGATTCTTTCTTTCCTCATTATTCATTTCTGTGAAGCTGCGTCCGTCGTATCGGATCTCTCCTTCATCGGGTTCGAATAAACCCACCAGGCATTTCTGCAAAACTGTTTTACCGCTGCCACTGGTGCCGATGATGAGGTTGCACATGCCGGTCTGCATCACATGACTGACATCATTGAGTACCGACTTATCGCCGAAAGATTTTTTTATATTGTTAAACTCGATCATGTTGAATTTTCAGCACCCACAGCCTGCTTTTTATTTTTCGATTGAGGGTTGAATATGCGTTGGTGTTATCCACCATTTTTTTACAATAAAATTGCTGCCAGTATATAATCCGCAAAAAGGATCATGATGCAACTGATCACTACGCTTTTTGTACTGCTTCTACCGATCTCGAGCGAACCACCTTTTACAAAATATCCGAAATAGGCAGGAATGCTGCTGATGATAAAAGCAAATGTATAAGCCTTGATCATGGCAAAAGTTACATTGTAAGGCATGAAATTTTCGAGCAAGCCCTTGTCATAAGTATCGGTCGACAAGATATGAGCTGCAGATCCGGCCAATCTTCCACCCAGGATCCCGAGTACCATCGACAACACCACCAGCATCGGTATCGTAACCAATGAAGCAGCGATCTTCGGCATGATGAGATAAGCCTTGGTATTGATGCCCATGATCTCGAGTGCATCGATTTGTTCACTCACGCGCATATTTCCCAGTTCACTGGCGATCTTACTGCCAACCACACCGGCTAATACGATACATACTACGGTGGGAGCGAATTCCAGAATTACTGTGTCGCGAACGATCTGGGCAATGGTGGATCTGGAGATGAGCGGACTTACCAGTTGATAGGCAGTTTGAACAGCACTTACCGCACCCATGAACACTGATATGATGACTACAATGCCGAGCGATCCGATGCCGATCTCTACGCATTGATGCATGAATTCTTTCCAGTACATGCGCATATTCTCCGGACGGGTCATCATACCCTTCATCATCATCAGGTAACGTCCAAAATGCGTGAAAAAATTCATGGTATATGCAGTTTTCTACCGGCAGGGCATAACTTGCCGGTGCTGTTATGGTACAAATGTAATAAACGAATTCAGTTTTTAACGATTCCGTTTATTCGTGATGAGATCCTTTCCTGTTCCGCTTCCACCAGCTGCTTTTCTTGATCTCTGCCTGGGTATCCGATTTGCATTTCATTTGAGCATCTACCACAGCGATCAACACCATGTTAAAGATCGACCGGATAGAACTTCCCAGTTGCAATACGTGCACCGGTTTTTTCAACCCGAGCAAAATTGGGCCAATAGAATCGGCACCGCCTACTTCCTGTAAAAGATTATAGGCAATATTTCCGGATGCCAGGTTAGGGAATATTAAAGTATTCACTTCCCCATCGAGTAATTCGGTGAACGGATAATTTTCTTTCAGGATCTCTTTGTTGAAAGCCAAAATGCCCTGTACCTCTCCATCGCAGATAAGGGTGGGGTCTTTCAGTTTCACGATCTCTCTGGCCGTACGTACCAAGGTAGCCTCGGGCGAATCACTGCTTCCGAAATTGGAATAGGAAAGCATGGCGATGCGCGGGTTGATATTAAATTGCCGCACTTCTTTGGCAACCAGTAAGGTGATCTCGGCTAATTCTTCCGCAGTGGGATTGAAATTGACCGTGGTATCGGCTAAGAATAACGGACCGCGTTTGGTGAACATGATATACATGCCCGCAATTTTTTTAACACCCTCTTCGGTACCGATGATCTGAATGGCAGGCCTGATGGTATCAGGATAATTCCTGCTTAATCCGCTGATCATACAATCGGCCTCACCATTTTCAACCAGCATACAACCAAAATGGTTGCGGTCTTTCATCGCTTTGTATGCCTCATATTTATTGGCACCCCTGCGCTGGCGTTTGGCAAAGAACATATCGCCATATTGTTTTCTTAGCTCATCATTTTTCTCATCTTTTGGATTGATGATGGGCATATCACTGATGTCGATACCATTGTCATCGGCGATCTTTTGTATCCTGCTCCTGTCACCCAATAAAATAGGGTAGGCCACACCTTCTTCTTCTGCCAGCTGGGCTACTTTTAAGATCTTCAGATTTTCTGCATCAGCAAATACCACACGCTTAGGATCTTTTTTGGCTTTGTTACCGATCACCCTGCTCAGTTGATTATCCAATCCGAGTCGTTTGTTCAGTTCCAGTTCATAAGCCTCCCAATTGGTAATAGGATTTTTTGCCACACCACTTTCCATGGCCGCTTTTGCAACGGCAGGCGCTACGGTCGACAATAATCTTGGATCAAGCGGTTTGGGAATGATATAGGTTGGACCAAAAGAGATATTCTTTTCATTGTAGGCTAGGTTCACGATATCGGGAACAGGTGTTTTGGTGAGTTCGGCCAACGCCCTTACTGCAGCCAGTTTCATGGCTTCATTGATGGTAGTGGCACGAACGTCGAGGGCACCGCGGAAGATATAAGGGAATCCCAGAACATTATTTACCTGATTAGGGAAATCACTTCTGCCGGTTGCCATGATCAGGTCTTTCCGAACGGAAACCGCAAGGTCGTAATTGATCTCTGCATCCGGATTGGCCATGGCAAACACGATCGGATTTTTGGCCATACTCTTCACCATTTCTGCTGATACCACATTGCCGATACTTAATCCAATGAATACATCAGCATCCTTCATGGCTTGTGCCAGGTCGTAGTCTTTGTATTTTTCATCGGAACAGAATTTTAGTTTCAGTTCATCTACATCTCCACGTCCTTTGTAGATGATCCCTTTGCGGTCGAATACCATAAAATTGCTGTGCTTAGCACCCAACGATTCGTATAATTGTACACAGGCCATAGCCGCAGCACCGGCTCCGTTCACTACAATTCTTACTTTGTCTATTTTCTTTTTTTGAATTTCAAGTGCATTCAATAAGGCAGCCGCACTGATGATGGCCGTACCATGCTGGTCGTCGTGCATGATCGGAATTTTGCAGCGCTTTTTCAGTTCCTGTTCAATGTAAAAACATTCGGGAGCCTTGATGTCTTCCAGGTTAATACCGCCAAACGTTGGTTCCAGTGCTTTTACGATTTGAACAAATTTTTCGGGATCAGTTTCATTGATCTCAATATCGAATACATCTATATCAGCAAATATTTTAAACAGTACGCCCTTTCCTTCCATGACCGGTTTACCGGCTTCCGGACCAATATTGCCTAGTCCGAGTACCGCCGTACCATTACTGATCACGCCTACCAAGTTTCCTTTTGCCGTGTATTTGTACACGTCTTCAGGGTTGTCGAAAATTTCGAGGCAGGGTGCAGCTACTCCTGGCGAATAAGCGAGCGAGAGGTCGCGTTGTGTTTTTGCTTCTTTGGTGGGGATGACTTCAATTTTTCCTGGCCTTCCTTTGGAGTGGTATTCCAGGGCCTGTTGTTTGCGCAAATCGGTTGCCATAATAAATAATTGTGCCCTATCTCCGCCGGAACACCGGTGTGCAAGGAAAGGGTGACATGGTTGGTGTCAGTTGCAGCTCATTTTTGCAAGGTTGGATGCAACTGTTTCAAATGGAACTGCAATTTACGCAATTCATGAGAGACTGAGTTTTATTATTGCATGAAAATGATCAAAAAATGATTCCTTGGGAGTGGTTTCGGAAGGGATGTTAAAAACAGGCAGGGATCAGCGATTTTTTCTTTTAAAACTCCAGGTAATATCAAACTGGGCCACGATCTCGCCTGCAGCATTGCGGCCAAAGGATCTGGCGGTGATAAGGGTTCCTTCTCCGCTCTGAGCGGCGGTATCAATGGTTTGTTTGATGAGCAGCCCATCTTCGCAGGTAAAGGTTGTTCGGCCAGTGGCTTTCTTTACAAAATCGCCCTGGATACGGGTTACCAGCATGCTTACAGCCGGATCGCGCTGATAGAGATGGGCCATGGCCAATACGCCGGTACTCATTTCGGCGGCCATACTGAGACAGGCAAAATAGGTGCTTTTGAAGGGGTTCTTTGAAAACCATTTATACGGTACCGTTACCACACATTTTTTTTCATCTGCTACCAGGATCCGAACGCCTGCAAAATAGGCGCTGGGTAATTTTGCCAGCAGGAATAACCGGATGCGTATCGGGTTATTGATGATGCTTAAAAATTTTGCAGCCGCTGATGTCATAAATGGTGGTTGTGGTTGATCAATCGCCGTACATGGTTGGGTTCAACGCGCGGGGTGACCACATTTCCAGAAAGGCCAGCACTTTTGATCGGTTATAACTTCTTTTCCCATCTTCCAGGTATTCGCTGTTTTGGGTATTGATCCGTTCGCCTTTTTCATTCAGCAGGATGAATACCGGATAGCCAAACCTTTGAGGATATCCATAGCGGGCAAATATCTTTTTATTTTCATTTTCTTTGCTCCAGTTGAGGTGATACCAAACAAAGCCGGCATTGAGCACTGAATCGATCTGAGGATCGGCTTTGCAGAACCGGGCAAATTCAATGCACCAGCTACACCAGTTTCCTCCACCTTGTAACAAAACAAATTTGTGTTCTGCCTTTGCTTTTTTTACGGCCTCAGCAATATCTTTATCAGCATCTGCCTCCGGATGGTATAATTTATTTTCCTGGGCTTTACCGATGAGGCAAAAACACAGTGACGCCGCGAGCAAAAATCCTTTCATGTAGTTTCTTATTTTTTAGTTTGTCATTTGTCTATTTCAACAATGCAGTATACTGCATTTTGTTGACTATTGGGGGCTTTAAAATTAATGGTTCCGCTAGTGCCCACACTGAATTTAACATTTCGTACAGCCTTGCCATCAAGGGCTTCCAGCACACGGGTGCCAAAATCTGATGAGGGGCTGACCGATATGCTTGAATTGGTGGCATTCCAGTCGATCGCTTGTTTAGACACCACGATGGCAAAAATATCTTTATGTCCGATATCGTCGGGCACCAAACTTTTTCCGCGCGGGAAAAGCCGGTATCCGGTGATGCCGCAATAGGGTGAGAAACTGGTCTTGGCCGGATTGTCTTTATCCGGATAAGGAAACAGCGTGTAGCTGGTACCGTCAGTTTCTTCTCCGAAGATATAGATATAACATTCCGTACTGTTCTTGATCTCCATTTTAAACTTGGTGCCGGCACTCATATTGCTTTCGGTTTCAAACACATTGCCCGATTTTAATTTCAGGGGAATATATTGTTTGTTGTCATTTTGCACCAATCCGATGGCGCATTCAAAACCGGTATTCAGTGCCGCGCCACGTTTGGGCATGGGATCAATGCCATAGGCCTCCCGAACAAATTCCTTGAAGTCGGCATACCGCACCCATGCCACACCGTTAGTACCCCAATCGGTTCCCCAGCTATTCATCAATTGGAATGCCTGCTTGCGGTCATCATATCCGATCACACACATGGCATGTCCGCCAAATCCCATCTGACTATGGTCTTCCGAAGTTGGGGTCCATACTTCTTTGCCATACATTTCCTGCATAAAACTTCCGCCCACCATCATGCCGATCACCACCGGAGCATCTTTGGCTAAGTGTTCCTTAATAGCCCGGATACTGATGCCGTTCACATCATCGCTTTCGGTGAGTCGGGTAAAGCCGTGCATTTTATTTTGTGCGGCATTATTCCATTGGCTACTGGTTGGTTGCCGGCTGCAATCTTGGTCGGTATAAGGAAACTCATCATAAGGCACTACGCCTTTCTTAGTCATAAATTCCATGGCCCGCTGAATATATGATCCTTCGCATCCTTCCAGTCCGATCTGGTTGTACACAAAGGCCGGACTAAATGCTGTACTGTTTGGATCTTCTCCGGTAGACGCTGCTTCAATAATTGATCTGGCTGCATACACACTGCTCCAGGCTACACAACTGCCTTGTTCGCCCTGGTTCTTACGATCGGGTGCAAAGCGAAGTAAGGAAACGGCTTCGGGTAAGGGATTTTTTTCGTTATCGGCCTCAAGCCCTTCGTATACGCTGGCTTTTTTAAATTGTTCGGGACTAAAACTATATCCGCTTTTAGAAAATAAATTCTGCACCGCATCGGTGGTTCCGCTGCATCCTTTTTTTGCAAACAGAAAATAGGCGCCACCTGCAATCAACAAGAGCAGTAATATTTTTTTGCCTCCACCGCCTCCACTGAACAGACCAAGTAAGAGGGGTAAAAAACTGAGCAGACTGCCTCCACCACCGCCACTGAAATTACTTCTGGATGAACTGCTTTCATTGAAATCTTGCTGATCCTGGGGATCATCTTCCATACGAATTGGCATAGAAATAGGGTTTAGAATTTAAAATTAGGCAGAAATATTATTCGGCATAACAATGCAGTGTAAATTAATTGCTGGCGGGGAACATTCTGTTCAGAAAAACGTAAATCGAAGAGAAATTAGTTGATAATGGTCACTGTTGAACGGTAAATCCCATTGTAGGCCGGCGAGGTGGTTTCCTGTACATAGCCCTTGCTGCCGGTTTCAGTGATCTTTACCAGCATAGTTGTTTTTGGGATGTCGATATTGTTCTCATTGCGGATGAACTTGTCAAACCTGAGTTCGTAACTGCAGTTGTTAAGCCAATGCACTTTAAGTTGTATGATCAGTTTTAATCCGGCATTGCTTTCGATCTGATAATCGCCCTTGCGTTCGATCATCGTATTGCCTCCAGCATTCGGATCAGAGATCAGGAATTTTCCGTTCTTAAATCTTGCACAATCATTGGGCTGAGAAAAAGCGGCGTTGCTGAGCATGAAAAAAAACAATAACCAGATTATTTTTTTTGCAGGAGGTTTAGCGTTCATCAAAGATTTGGTTTTTGAGCAGGTCATTGAACTCATCTCTTTTACGAATAAGCGTGGCCTTGCCGTTTTGGATCATCACTTCAGCAGGTTTTAATCGGGAATTGAAATTGCTGCTCATTTCAAATCCGTATGCGCCGGCATTATAAAACACCAGGAAATCACCTTCCCTGATCTCGGTGATCTTTCGGTCCCAGGCAAATGTGTCTGTTTCACAGATATTACCCACCACCGTATAAATTCTTTCCGCAGCAACCGGATTGCTGATATTGACAATATGATGATAAGCCTCATACATCATGGGGCGGATAAGGTGATTGAATCCGCTGTTCACGCCTGCGAACACAGTGGCCGGCGTTTGTTTGATCACATTGGCCTTTACAATAAAATAGCCTGCCTGGCTCACCAGGTATTTCCCGGGTTCGAACCAAACCTGTAATTTCTTTCCGGTTTCTTTTTCAAATTGCAAAAATGCAGCAGCCAGTTTTTCGCCCAGTGGTTCAATATCTGTTTCCGGATCGCCGGGCTGGTAAGGAACTTTGAATCCGCTTCCCAGATCAATATAACTGAGGTCGGGAAAATGAGTGGCCATATTGAACATGACCTCAAGTCCTTCCAGGAAAACATTCACATCCTTGATCTCGCTGCCAGTATGCATATGGATGCCCTTCACGAGCAATCCAGTAGTTTTTACCACCCTTTCAATATGCCTCATCTGGTGGATGGAGATTCCGAATTTACTATCCACATGTCCGGTAGAGATCTTGAAATTTCCACCCGCCATGATATGCGGATTGAGCCGGATACAAACCGGGTAATTGTTTCCGAATTTATTACCAAACTGTTCCAGGATGGAGATATTATCGATATTGATGTTCACTCCAAGTTCTTTGGCTTCCAGTATCTCATCAAAATCAACGCAGTTGGGCGTGAATAAAATATTATCGGGAGTAAAGCCTGACATCAATCCCAATTTCACTTCGTTGATGCTGACACAATCCAGCGATGCACCCAATGAGTTGATGTACCGGAGAATATTGATATTGGTGAGTGATTTGCAAGCATAGAAAAAACGGGCATCACATTTTTTAAATGCGTGCTTCAGTTTGTGGTATTGTTCGGCAATTCTTTCGGCATGATACACATATACCGGTGTGCCAAATTCATTGGCAACGGCAACAAGTTGGGTATGACTTAAAATTTCTGGCATACGCGAAAATAAGAAAGGAATCGGGGATTGTAATGGCTTCCGTGAATTTGCATAAAAAAGCTACAAGACAGCAATGTCTTGTAGCGGTATAATTGAATGTGAAACGCTAGCGCTTGTCGTCAGCTGTTGGACCGTACAATCCGGGTACCTTATTGCCACTGGCGCGGAGGTAAACCACCAGCTCACCACGATGGTGGTACAGGTGATTGAATAGAAAGCCCCGTACAACCTGTATCCTGGGCATTTCCGGAAAAATGGGGTCGGTACCACCCATCACCATCTTCCAGTTCTCAAACATGCTTTCGTCTGTAGCGGTTTCCAGTGCGGCCTTTGCATTTTTTACATTCTCTTCAAATTTGGCTAAAATATTGGCGGCATGGGTGATATCGCCTTTGTCGTATTTGTAGGCAGACATATCAAACACATTCTGGTGAAGTGTAGGCAGGTACCAGTTGTAGACTTCTGCAATATGAGATGCCAGTTGTGCCGTGGTCCAGGAAATTTCGGCTGGCTTATAACTCAATGCACTGTCGGGTATGGCCGATAATAATTTGCGGGTATTTTCAGCTTCGTACTGAAATTCGCCCAGTAGGGATTGAACGATCATGGGGTTTGATGTTTAAACGGTGAATAAATCGGGAGATAAATCTACCTGTTTTTTTTAAAACCAAACCCTGTTTCATATTAAAAAATAGTTGCTTAACATCCGAATGGATCTTCCCTGAAACTTAATTCACTTTCGAGATCTCGGTAGGCTCCAAATTGGCATTGCGCATGGCGATACCCCTAACTGCATTGGAGGTAAAGTCCATGAATGCTTTTTTGGTGATCTCATCGTCGGTTACCATCGCTGGGATACCAATATCGCCGCCTTCTCTGATGCTTTCTACAATGGGAATCTGGCCCAAGAGAGGGATATCAAATTCTTCGGCCAGTTGTTTGCCTCCGTCTTTGCCGAAAATATAATATTTGTTATCGGGTAATTCTTTGGGTGTGAAATAGCTCATATTCTCTACCAGTCCGATCACCGGCACTTTCAATTGTGCCTGTCCGAACATAGCGATCCCTTTCTTAGCATCCGCCAAAGCCACTGTTTGAGGGGTTGTAACAACGATCACGCCTGTAACAGGTACGGTTTGTACAATGGTAAGATGAATATCTCCGGTACCGGGTGGCATATCTATGACCAGGTAATCCAGTTCACCCCAGTCCACCTCAGATACAAACTGGCGAATGGCGCTACTCACCATGGGGCCACGCCAAACCACGGCTTGTTTTTCATCGATCAATAATCCGATGCTCATGATCTTGATGCCGAATTTTTCGATGGGCACGATCCAGCCTTTGTCGCCTTCATCTTTCATCATGGGTCTTTCACCACGGATACCAAACATGATATGCTGACTGGGTCCATAAATATCTGCATCCATTAAGCCAACCTTGGCACCGCCGGCAGCAAGGGCCAGCGCAAAATTGGAAGCAACTGTACTTTTTCCTACTCCGCCTTTTCCGCTCACCACGGCAATGATATTCTTTACCCCACTGAGCATGGTCTTTGGATCCTTTCTGTTGCTGCTGGTATTGCTGCTGAAATTTACCGTTACGATGGCTTCTTTGTTCACCAACAGTTTTACAGCATTGATACAGGCGTTCTTGATCATGTCTTTGAGCGGACAAGCAGGGGTAGTAAGCACAACTGTGAATGATACCTCAAGACCGTTGATGCTGATGTCTTTCACCATATTCAGGGTCACCAGGTCTTTGCCCAGATCGGGCTCCTGTACATTGCTTAACGCTTGTAAAATATCTTCGTTGGTCATCGTTGAATTATTTGTTAAAAAACCTATTGCGGCTGCAAAAATAACCCTTGAACGCTTTACTTTGTTTATTAATTACGGAATGTTGGTATTTTTGTAAGGTATCCCGGCGGCGCCGGGATATTTATTAATCGATTGTACACACCGTGCGGTTGAATTAAAATAGTTGCTTTAACAAATTTTTGAATGAAGAAAATCATTACTTCTCTGCTGGTCGGTTGTTTCTTTTTACCGGTTACTGTTCATGCACAATTTGAAACATTTAAGGATTCTGTGGTTCAGTTATATGGAATTGTGATGACGGCTGATAGTTTAAAGGGACTTGAATCGGTTAGTGTGGTGGTAAAGGGTCAGAACAGGGGTACCATCACCAATGAGCGTGGGGTATTCAGCATTGTGGTGTTAAAGGGCGATGTGGTAGAATTCACCAGTATTGGATTTAAACCCAAGTCGATCACCATACCAAAAAATCTGGAAGGCAATGCCCATAGTGTGATACAGTTGATGGTGAATGATACTATTTACCTACCTGCCACCATTATAAAGGCAAGACCAACCCGGGAGCAGTTTGAGCGTGATTTTGTGAATACAAAGATCCCCGACGATGAGATCACTATTGCCCGAAAAAATAATGATGTCGCGAGTAGGAGGATCCTGGTCTCAAATCTTCCTGTTGATGGAAGAGAGGCATCCAACCGATATTTGAAACAACTTTCTAATAAGGCATATTACGCCGGACAAACACCTCCTCAGAATATTTTTAATCCACTTGCCTGGGCCGAATTTATTAAAGCCTGGAAGCGGGGAGATTTCAAAAAGAAAAATTAATTTACTGGTCGGCGTTTAAACTTCTTCATTTCCTTTCTCCTGCTTACATTTGATGCATGAAGATTTTTCTGATCGGATTTATGGGTAGTGGTAAAACTCACTGGGGAAGGATATGGGCAGACCATCATGGCATGGCTTTCACCGACCTCGATGCTTTGATCGAACAAGCCCAGCATCAAACGATCTCAGCCATTTTTGAGGAAAAAGGGGAAGCTCATTTTCGTGAGCTGGAAGCAGCAGCATTGCGTTCATTAACCGATACGGCAGGTATCATTGCTTGTGGGGGAGGTGCTGCCTGCTTTCATAACAATATGCCATGGATGAATGAACATGGCATCTGCGTATATTTAAGTGCCAGTCCGCAGCAACTACTGGATCAGGTTATGGGCGAACGAGAACAGCGCCCATTGATCAAAAAATTGAACAAAGCCGAGCTGCTTTTTTTTATAGAACAAAAACTGAAGGAAAGAGAGCCGTTTTACAAACAGGCGGAAATTAGTTTACCCATCGAATCATTGGCCATTCAAAGTCTTGAAGCCTATATAACGCATTAATATGAATCAGACCTACTCCAACATGCATAAAGGATTTATTCAGGTGGCCGCTTTGCTGGGTGCCTCATCGGTGGCCTTGGGTGCTTTTGCTGCACATGGATTGAAGCAAGTGTTGCTGCCAGACCAGCTATCCATTTTTGAAACAGCCGTGCGGTATCAGTTTTATCATGTGTTTGCGTTGCTCATTTCAGGAATGTTGTATTCAGCATTTCCCAATCAATTGGTAAAATGGGCAGGCAGATTGTTTATCCTGGGGATCATCTTATTTAGCGGTTCCTTGTACCTGCTTTGTTATATTAAATATCAGTCGCTGCCATATCCATGGGTGGGGGCCATTACTCCACTTGGAGGCGTTGCATTTATTTCAGGATGGGTATTGCTTTTTGTGGGAACCACTAAGCGTTTTTGAATCCGTCAATTTTTCTCCGAAGGGTGATCAATGTGCCCTTGTCGTTTTCAATATTGAATGTAATATCAAGGTCTTCCATTCTTTTTCTCATATTCTTCAACCCATTGCTAAATTGCCGTAGCCGATAAAAGTCAATCCCAACGCCATTGTCGTGGATGGTAAAGATCAGCTCCTGGCCAATTCTTACGAGGTTGATATTCACTTCTGTGGCTTTTGAATGTTTCAGAATATTGTTCAGGGCTTCTTTTACCACCAGAAAAACATTTCTTCTGAAAGTGCCTATTACTACCACATTGGGTAAATCATCGGGGATTTGGATATGGCAATTGATGCCGGTATTCTCAAAATATTCGAGTGCATAACTGCGGATATAGGAGGTCATGTTTCCGAGTGTGTCATTGCTGCTGCTCATACTCCAGATGATGGCATTCATTTTTATGAGCAGTTCATTAGCGGAGGATGATATCTTATCAATTTCAGGAATATCAATATGCTGCAGTTTTCTTTTGGCCAGTTCACTATACAAACGGATGGTGGTCATTCCGGCTCCCAGGTCATCATGCATGTCGGCGCTGATCCTGTTGCGTTCTTCCTGTTGTGCCTTGATGATAGAGATCTGAGCTTCCAGGTCTTTCCGTTCTGTTTCCAGTTTCATGGCTTCCTCATTTTTGATCCGCTCAATGATCTCGCTCCGGTTCTTATAAGTAAGGCCAAGCAGGAAGAAGGCCAGTTCAATGACAATCCCCAGGTTATAATAAAAAACGGAAGAGAAGAAAAGGCTCGACACTTTCGGATTGCCTAAAATAAGCGCCAATGAAATGGAAAAAAAAATAACAAGTCCTGCGTTACCTGCGGCCAAATAATTGAGTAGCCGGTTTCGTTGGCGGATCGCCAACACGATAAAACATACACCGAGTATCAGGATCAATAATTTCATGACAGTTTCGAGCCAGTACTGGGGAAGATATCCACGGGTAAAAAAATTAAGATAGGTATACACGCCCAGCAGCATGGTAATAAATGCCATGCCGTATTTCAATACTTTGTCGAGCAGTTTGTATTGAACAGGCGTGTTCAAAAAGCTTCGGGTAAACAGGATATAGAATATGGTGCCGAGTACCAGGAGGAGGAAATCGAGGTAGCTGAGAAAAAAATTATTGAATGGGGTTGAGGTTCGGGCGGTATAGGAGTTCAAAAAAACTAAGCTAAACATACAGATTGAATACAGGGCATTGTACAGAAATTCTTTCCGAAAGGTGATGATCAAATTGGCTAACATGAACAGGATCATCATCAATAAAACGCCACTCAGGATATAGCCGAAGATCTTCACATCCATATGCCTGTTCTCAATCTTCATTTTGTATGTATCCAGGTAGGCCGGATTGATGAGCTGGGTAGAAATGAAACTGATCTCATTCTTCACAAATTTCAAGCAAACCAGGAAGCTGGATCTTTCTTTTCCCGAAAGTGTGATCGACTTAAAGCCCGAAAGGTTTTCACTATCCACCAACCTGTCTGGGTTATTATTCAATTTGAAAATGGTGATATTATCGAACAAAGCACCTGGGTATACATAAATATGCCGGGCCGTATCATCGCTATTTTCGATGGTAAATTTTAAAAAATAGCGGTAGGGAACCATCTCCGGTGTGGCGGTGAGGCGGTTTGTAAATTTAAGGAGTGGGGTAAATTCATTTTTCAGCGCATCCTCAGGTTTATAATTTCCTGTGCTGTCAATGTAGATCAGTACTTTGGTATTGATATTCTGTGCCTCAGCAATGGCGGCAATATTGATAACCGTGGAATCTGGGGTCAGCTGTGCATAGCCTGTGCTGTATCCAAATAATAAAAAAACTATGGTAGCGAGTAGCTTCAGTGAGTCCGGTTTTTTCAAACCTACATAAAATCAATGAAAAGGCATATATATCGCAGTGCTTTTTTTACCTGAATTTGCAGTATTGGTTTTCTATATCTTTGTTGCTGATGGCCACAAAACAGAAATCTTCAAAAGTTAAACCTGCTGATCCTGATGCATTGAAGCAGGAGCAGGAAGAAACCGTGGAAGTGAAACAATTACTTCAGGATGAGCGTACGCATAAGATCATTGGAAGCGTTTGTTTGTTGCTGGCGATATTGTTATTCATCGCCTTCACCTCTTATTTGTTTACCTGGGCCGAGGATCAGGACAAGTTCAGCTATCGCATGTTGCTGGCCAATGACATTAAGGTACAGAATCTGCTGGGTACATTTGGCGCTTTTGTTTCAGAAATAATGATTCGCAAAGGCTTCGGAATAGCCGCATACCTGATCTGCAGCAGTTTTTTTGTGGTGGGCGTAAATCTTTTTTTTGGTAAAAAGATATTCTCAGTCTGGAGAAATCTTAAATATGTTTTGATCGGATTACCCGTGATCAGTGTTGGCGCCGCCGTAGCCTTTGGTGATGTGAGCGGATTCAACGGTCATTTATTTCCATGGGGTGGTGCTGCGGGTGATTTAATGAAGGAATGGTTATATAAAACAATTGGCCAGATCGGTACCATTGGCTTACTATCGGTGGTCATCCTGGCGTATATCATCTGGCGTTTCAATCCCGTCTTCCGTCTTCCGGTAAAAAAATCTCCAACAAATCCATTGAGCAACGAAGCCTTGATCCCGGTGGGAGAACAGATCTCTGAAACCCATGAATGGCCGGTAGATGAGGATGCACCCAAAGGGAATTCATTGAAAGGAGATGCGTTGATGCAAGCAACTCCGGTTGAAGACACAAAATCCGATTCAGGTTTACTGTTGGTAGAAAAAGAGGCTGCAGTGCTGGAGCCGCTTACAAAAGCGGAACTGAAAGATATCCGTGAAATGCCGATCGAAATGGAGGAGGCGCCTGTGGTATTACCGGTAGAACCAAAAATTCCTGCTAAAAAAACTGCTGAAGAAACAGCCCTGGAACTGGAGATCAAAACGCCAACTGAAAAGAAAGAAGATATCCTGCAGCCTGCGGGCAAACTGCCTGTCATAGCACCTTACGATCCGATCCTTGACCTAAGAGATTATAAATACCCAACGCTGGACCTGCTCGAAAATCATGGCAGTGATAAAATTGTACAGGATACCAATGAACTGGAGAACAATAAGAACCAGATCATCAATACCCTGAAGAATTATGATATCCTGATCCAAAAGATCTCAGCTACCGTGGGTCCTACAGTTACCCTGTACGAGATCATACCGGCAGCGGGTGTACGCATTTCCAGGATCAAGAACCTGGAGGATGATATCGC
>CAIRHQ010000021.1 GCA_903878475.1 uncultured Bacteroidota bacterium
ACCGTTGGGGCTTCTAAAATGGCCTTGAATACTACGGTGGAATATGCCAATACACGCGAACAGTTTAAAACTGCCATCGCCAATTTTGGCGCCATCAAATACAAACTCGCGGAAGCGGCAATACGCATTTTCGCCAGCGAAAGTGCCTTGTATCGTACCAGCAAATGGATCGATGACAAAGAACATGAATTACAGGCAAGCGGAAAACCTTTCCATGAATCCCTATTGGGTGCCGCGGAAGAATTTGCCATTGAATGCGCCATCCTGAAAGTGCATGGCAGTGAAGTACTGGATTATGTAGTAGACGAAGGCGTGCAGGTGCATGGGGGTAACGGATACAGCGACGAATACCTGATCAGCAAGGCTTATCGCGATAGCCGTATCAACCGCATCTATGAAGGTACCAATGAGATCAACCGATTGCTTACTGTTGATATGATGCTGAAAAGAGCCATGAAGGGTAAACTTGACCTGATGGGACCAGCCATGGCGGTGTCTAAAGAACTGATGAGTATTCCTGAATTTGGGAACGAAGACGACTCCCCATTTGCCAAAGAACGCAAGGCCATAACTAATATGAAGAAGGCGATCCTGATGACCGCCGGTGCAGCCGTTCAGAAACTGATGATGACGATCCAGGATGAGCAGGAAATACTGATGAACCTGGCCGATATGGCCATTGAAACCTATGCGGCAGAAAGTACGTTGTTGCGGGTGATGAAACTGTCCGACAAACAAGGTGCAGCAGCTTCCTCATTACAGATCGATATGCTGCGTTGTTATCTCAACGATGCAGTTGATAAAGTAAACAAGGCCGGAAAAGAAGCCATCAATGCATTTGCCGATGGCGACGAGCAACGGATGATGTTGCTTGGGCTAAAACGGTTTACCAAAATGGAACCCTTCAACAGCAAAGATGCCCGCAGAAGGATAGCCGCTAAGCTGATCGCCGAAAATAAATATCCCTGGTAATTCATTGCTAAAAGAATATTTACGCCTTCCTATTCAAAACAGGAAGGCGTTTTTGTATGGAAAATATTGGGTTTAGTGATACCTTGTTGTTGCTTAAAATATACCGATCATGAAAATCTCTTGCATTGTCTTCTCCCTATTATTTGCTGTACAATGTTTTGGACAAACCTCCGACAATCCCTTTATTCATTTGCAGGAACCTGCTAAAGAGAAGATCGCCGTAAAATCATCGCGCCAGTTTGTGGTGGGCAGCACTTGCAAGACCTGCAGTTTTACCATCAACGGACAGGCAGTGAAAGTATATCCTACCGGTGCATTTGCGTATGAGTTAAATCTGCATCCCGGCGACAGCATCCTGAACCTGATCGCTTTTTCGGCTCCGGGCAAATCGGTTACCAAGAAATTAACCTACACCTATGCCTTGCCGTTAGCTCCCGATACCGTGCGGGTACTCGATATTGTTAGCCTTGAAACTTTTCCGGAAGGTAATTTATTTGTACAGCCCGGCGACCGCGTGCGGATACGTGCCAAAGCCCTTCCCGGTTGCACAGTAACGGCCTGGAAAGATATTTCGCTTTTTGAAATGCCCACCGGAAAGGGTCAAACCATGCCCGGTATCTACCAGGGCGAATACACCGTAAAGCCGGGCGATAGTTTATTGCTGAGCCATATTCCAGTTGCCATCACCAATCATGAAGGACTTACCGTGACCCGTGAAAGCAAGAGCTGGTTTTCAATGTTAAGTCCGCTGGCACCGGATATGCTGGTTACCAAAGGTCGACTGGCCCATTTGTTATTTGGGTTGGGTGAAGACCGGTTAGGCGGTGCCAAGATCGGCTACCTTGATTCGATGATCCGTTTACATATCATTGGAAAAGTAGGCAGCAAATACAAAGTACAATTATCTAAATACCATACGGCCTATATTGAAGAAGACCAGGTGGAGGTGTTGCCAAAAGGAACCTTTATTCCTGAATCGCTTACCGGCAACTGGCGCGTCTATGGCGACTCGTTATATGATTATGTGAACCTGTCTTTATCCGAACGCTTGCCGTATCAGTCGACCCAAATGATCGACCCCTCAAAAATAGTAGTGGATGTTTTTGGGGCTACCAACAATTCCAACTGGATCACGCAGCTGACCACCGTAAAAGAGATCAGCAATGTCTTTTATGAACAACTGGAAGATGGGTTGCTGCGCATCCATATTGAATTGAAACACCATCAGCACTGGGGCCATGAAATTTTTTATAAAGGAAATATGCTGGTGATCAAAGTGAAGCGTCAGCCGGAAAATCTTAGCCTTTCTCATTTAACCATTGCCGTTGATGCCGGACATGGCGGTACCAATACCGGAGCAGAGGGACCAACAGGGGTCATTGAAAAAAATCTGACCCTTGCCATATCGCTTAAGTTGCAAGCAGCACTGGAAAAAGAAGGTGCCAAAGTGATCATGAGCCGCAGTAACGAAAAATTCTTCGACAATAAAGAACGCATTTTATTTTACCGCGATAGTGTTCCCGATCTGCTGGTAAGCATCCACCTGAATTCCGCGGCCGACCCCATTCGGGTAACGGGAACGAGTACCTATTACCGGTATATTGGTTTTCGGAACCTGAGTATGGATATTTATAAGCGCATGCTCGAACTTGGACTGAAGGAATATGGCAATATAGGCTCTTTTAATTTTATGCTGAATAGTCCTATAGAATATCCAAACGCATTGGTTGAAACCTTATTTCTCAGTAATCCGGAAGACGAAATGAAAGTGCTGGATGAAGGGTTTCAGCAGCAGATGGCATCAAAGATCGTGCTGGGGATACGCGATTTTCTGGAAAGATGCAAGAAGGATAAATAGGAGAGAACAGGTCCTGCTTAATTTATTCAACGTTAGATTTATTCAATCGTTCGAATTTTCCTTTGCTCATTGCCCATCGTTTTACCGGTTGTTCAAAATTTATTGAACCCGGAATGCAGTTGTATTCCATCACCAGATCAAATCCAGCTTTTTCAATTGTTTTATTGGGTGCCGGATTTAGTGCATAGGGCTCACAGTATAGGGTCTGGAGTTTAAGCGTATTGAAAAAATGAGGAAGGGTAAGTTGTATAAATTGCTGCCCCAGGCCCATGCGCCTGATCTGTTTATCCCAGATATGCAGGTGCATAAAAGCCGTTTTTCCAAATGTGGTTGGATTGGTATTGGAGTGGCCGATCGGTTGATGATCCAGTTCCCAGATCATGCAGTAGGATCTTTTTTCCGGAATACTTAAATTGAATTGTGCTGTCAGCCCCTCGCTCATTTCCTGTCTCGATGGAATTTTATTCAGATCAACGCCCATACCTGTTAAATATCCTGCTTCGGCCTGGTGCCAATAATCAACGATCAGCCGGATATCATCCAGCTGCATTTCTCTTACGGATAAGATATGATCGTTCATTAATTCGGGTTTAATTTTTCAATCTGTTAATTCAGGGTCAATAATTTCAACCCGGCTTGTTTCAAAACAGCATTTAGTTTTTTAATTTCTCCCTGCTGTATCTCCAACCATTTGATCCCGATGATATCCAGGTTATATTTTGCTTGCAGCACAGCCTCTGTGGTTTGCTTGGTAGGTGGCATCTCGCTTTCATTCAATATCCGGAAAGCACTGCCCAGATCGGCATTTAATTTTCTAAAACCC
>CAIRHQ010000022.1 GCA_903878475.1 uncultured Bacteroidota bacterium
CTTAATTTATTTGTATATTTGTTACCCCCAAAGAATCAGTTCGTACCTGATTAGAGTGCATTATTAGGCTGATCTATCATTAGGATATCCAAAAAAATGTTAAAACCGGGTAATATTTGGAGTGATAATTGCGTTATGCAATAGAATATCCTATTATTTACCCGTCCTAATCAGCGTCAGTTTTTTTAAAACTTGGCCGCTTATGAATAAAAAATTACTTTTTTTCTTCGTACTTACTGCTTTTTTTAATCAGCTCATTGCGCAAGCTCCATTGTGGGAGGAACAGAATGATTATATCAATGGTTATGCCAGGGTATTTCATATCGACAAGTTCTCCTTTATCAATGAAGAGCAAAAGCTGATCAGTCCGTTTGTTTTTGCTGACGACTTACATTTGTAAACGGAGCATACAGTGCTTCCAATCCTACCAAGCAGGTATTTACTCAAACCGGATTTTCTTATTGGGATGTTTCAGCGGGATTAAGTTATAGTAGTGTGGCCGGGCAGAATATTCATTATTACTTAGGACTGGGTCTATTCCATATTACAGAACCAAAAGTGGCATTTCAACAGCAGTACGATGTAAAAATGAATCGTAAATGGATGGTCAATATGGGATTATCGGTGCCACTGAATGACCAGAATTCGCTGATCGTATATGGAGATTATTTTATGCAAGGGGGAGCTCGGCAGGGGCAGGGAGGAGCCTTATTTAATCATGATCTTTCGCAATTTGAAGATGAAAAGATCACGATTGCTGCGGGTATGTTTTACCGGGGCAAAGATGCCTTTATACCTGTGGTAAAGTTGAATTATTATCACTTGGGTCTGGGCATTACCTATGATGTAAATTCGAGTAAATTAAAGACCGCATCGCAGTACAGGGGAGGGTTTGAGCTTACCTTATCATATAAAGCCTACCGCAATAACTACAATAGTTCGGCAAATAAAGTAAAATGTCCCTCATTTTACTAAAAAATGTCCTATTTTTGCCATCCAAATTTTTACTCCTCCTTAGCTCAGTTGGTTAGAGCATCTGACTGTTAATCAGAGGGTCATCCGTTCAAGTCGGATAGGGGGAGCCATACTAAAAGCCTTTCGCTGCAACGAAAGGCTTTTTCTTTTATAGTCAATAAGTTAGGAGGTAAAGTTCATTGTATTTCAGGGTGAAAATAGGGCAACTAAATCTCAGAGTAATTTTTAAAATTATCTAAAATCATCTGCCAGCCTTTTTGTTGAAGTTCAATTGAATTTTCTTGTTCTGGCTCAAATGCTTCCGTTATAATTGTGCCCAATTCTGTCTGTTCAAAACTTACTGTTAACTTTCTTCCATCACCTAATACAATTTCAATTATTTTTCCGGTTATGATTTGCTGATATGTACCCCAAAAATCAAAGCTCAATGAATTATCCTTTGCCGCCATGGCATAATGAAATTCACCTCCTTTTATGAGATTATTTTTGGCATGAGGACAATACCAATCAGGACTTGCAAAATTCCAGTTTACAATATGTTCCTCTGTGGTCCAATATTGCCATACCTTATTAATTGGTGCATTAATGGTTGCATGTATTGTAATGAAGCTCATTAATTAAAAATTTAGTATGCAAAGAAATGTAAATAAATCTAAAATTAAAAACCCGGGCCCGCCATATTTCGTTCAATATTATAGGTTATATAAAACCTTAATTTTCTTTGCATTGGTTCCTGTATTTACAAACCATCTTTCTTTGGCAGATAATTGAAACTTTAAAAAAACTATATTCTGGCAGAAACGAAATCTTTTTAGTAATTTCCTATCAGCAATTATCATTTCAATATTAAACGTAGGCTATGCCCAATTTCACACTCAACATCAACAACAAGGACTATTCAGTAGAAGCCGAATCAGATATGCCATTGTTATGGGTGCTTCGCGATATACTCGATCTTACCGGTACAAAATATGGCTGTGGTGTTGCCAGTTGCGGCGCCTGTACCGTCATCATGGATGGGAACGCGGTGTTTTCTTGCCAACGACCGGTTGGAGCATGTGTTAATAAAAAGATCATTACCATCGAGGGTTTATCGGAAGACGGCAACCACCCGGTTCAAAAAGCCTGGCAAAAAGCAAGAGTGCCGCAGTGTGGTTATTGCCAACCCGGACAAATGATGCGTGCAGCCGCAATGCTCGGAAAAAATAAAAAGCCAACCGACGAAACGATCAGCTCGGAGATGAGCAATCATCTTTGCCGATGTGGTACTTATCACAGGATCAAAGAAGCGATCCATATTGCAATTGAAGAAATCAATAAATAAACGTACTCAACTCTGTATATGAAAAAAGAAACGATTGGGCGCCGTCAATTTATTAAACTCAGTTCCATGTCGACAGGAAGTTTAATGATTGGTTTCATGGTTCCGGGCTTACAGTCACTGGCACTTCCTGCCATCGACTGTGAATTCTTTCAACCCAGCGCCTATTTAAAAATTGATAAGAAAGGGAAGGTCACTATTTATGTAGGCAAACAAGAATCCGGACAGGGTGTTGATACTGCATTGCCCATGATCGTGGCCGAAGAACTGGAAATTGATTTTAAGGATGTGCATACCGAGATCGCTCCCTATGGAACTTTAAAAGAAGGGGAACATGATACAGGCGGTAGCCAGAGCGTGATGACGATGTATACGCAACTGCGCAATGCAGGCGCCATTGCCAAATCAATGCTGATCACGGCTGCAGCCAATGTTTGGAAGATCAATGCATCTTCCTGTGCTGCGGATAATGGCGAAGTGGTAAACACCAATTCCAATAAAAGAATAAAATATGGAGCGTTGGTATGCCAGGCTGCGCTGTTGCCGATCCCCAAAGAAGTGACCCTCAAAAATCCAAAGGATTTTAAACTGATCGGCAAATCAACGAGCCGAAGCAATTTAAATGAATTGCTTACCGGCAAAACCAAATACGGAATAGATATTAAAGTGGAGGGAATGGTATATGCGGTTGCAGAAAGATGCCCGGTGTTGGATGGTGTATTGGTTAGTGTAGATGATACGGCTGCAAAAAAAGTTCCCGGTGTGATTAAGGTCGTGAGTTATAAAGGTACCGGCGCTCCAATGCATGTGCGTGCAGGTGTAGCCGTTATTGCTACCAATATCTGGTCGGCCATGAAAGCAAAAAAAATGTTGAACATTACCTGGGACGAAGGCAAAAAGAACAAAGAAACTACGGAATCACTTTTTAAAACATTTGAAGAAAGATCGCGGCTCAAACCACAGCTGGAAGTCTTTAAAAAAGGTGATGCAACAAAATTTTCCGCTAAAAATGAGATCAGCGCAAGTTATTCCGAACCCTTCCTTGCTCATGCAACCATGGAACCGGTAAATTTTATTGCATCGGTGAAAGGCGATAGTTGTGAATTGTGGGGCGGCCTGCAATTGCCCGACTGGGCGGTCAATACCGTATCGAAGGAATGCGGATTTAAAAAGGAAAATATAAAAGTTAACCTGGCTTTAATGGGTGGTGCCTTTGGGCGCAGACTGCATTTTGAATTTGCTATAGAAGCCGTAAGGATTGCACAGCAAACAGACAAGCCGGTAAAATTGATCTGGGAAAGAACAGATGATATACGTTTTCAGCCATACCGTCCGGCAACGTATCATGTATTAAAAGCTGGAATCGATGACAACAATAACCTTGCTGCATGGCAACACCATGTATTGGGTACACCGGTGGCTTATATGACCGATGGCCCCGGGGCAAAGGATGCTGCGGAAATGGATGGTGCTGATGCCGGATTTTGTTATGATGTGCCCAATATCAATACCGGGTATACAGGGGTAGATTTCAATATCAATCGCGGATGGTTACGTTCGGTAGATATCTGTGTGAATAGTTTTCCGGTTGAAAGTTTTATAGATGAAGTGGCACTGAAATTAAAAAAAGATCCATTGCAATTTCGTTTATCCATGCTGGAAAATAAACCCGATTTTAAAACAGGAGATGCTCCCGGTGCTGCGATACAATCGCCGGCAAGGGTTGCAGGCGTATTAAAATTGGCGGCGGAAAAAATTGGCTGGACAGAAAAAAGAAAACCCAATCATTTTATCGGACTGGCAACCCATTCTTTCATCTTTGCCAAATCATATGCGGCCCATGCTATAGAAATTGAGTTGCTGGGCCCCAAAAAATTCAGGATCACCAGGGTGGTGGCGGCAATTGATTGCGGACTGGTGATCAATCCGGATGGTATGTTAAATCAGATGGAAGGTGGATTTGCATTTGCATTGACTCAGACATTGAAGGGAGAAATAACGGTAAGCGATAGCCGCGTGGTAGAGGATGGATTTTTCAGCTATGAATTATTGCGCTATGATGAAATGCCACCCATTGAGATTTATATGGTCGAAAATAAAGAAGAACCAGGCGGAGTGGGTGAAGTAGGATTGCCTACCGTAGCTCCGGCTTTATGCAATGCACTGGCCGCTGCAGGATACCGACCCCGTAGTTTACCTATACGCAAGGAAGGATTTACCTGGGTGTAAGAAAATATACTACAGCTATAAAATGAGTGCCTGTTAAGTTGGGATGATAAGACTGTACTACATTTATTTATTCCACCTTAGCACGGCTTCCGCTACTCTTTTACCCAGGTCTTCCCCCTTCTTTAGAAAATGTTCTTTTATCGGGCCATTGAATGGTTCCTCAGCAGTAATGGCAGAGGCGCCAAATGCCGATTCCCATTTACCTCCTCCCACTACCACCATTCCGAAAACCAACATAGAGTGTAACAAATTTACCTGCACCAATTCTTCTCCCGATGATATACCCCCTCCGGTAACAAAAACGGCTCCGATCTTATTGGCCATAGCCGCATTCTGGAAAGGCCATTTTTCAATAAAGGCCAACACCTCTGGCGCCGGGTTTGCATTGTATACTGGACTGCCCAGTATAATGGCATCAGCATTCAAAAGATCTTGTTCTGTGGTTTCAGTGATCGACTTCATCAACAAGGAAACGCCTTTCACAGAAAGAACCCCTTTGGCTACGGCCTCAGCCAATTGTTTTGTGTTATTTGTTTTGGAATAGTATGTGACAAGCACCTGATGGTTTGTTTGGGCCATCGCAATAAAACTAAAACAAAGCATTACTACACTAATCAATAAATTTTTCATTTGATGAGTTTTAAAATTTGAACTTACTTATTTAATCCATTTCTACTGCTGAATTATTTTCTTTCTTGTAAGAAGCCGAAGCTTCCATAATTTCTACAAGCAATCCTTTATCCGTTTGTATTAACAATAGCCGAATAGAATGATTTTTTTCCTGCTTTAAACTGAATACCCTCGGGATGAAAATCCTGGCCATTGATCTTCAACGACCGTAGGTTTACCCTGGGCAATCCCTCTACCCGAATACCGGGTG
The DNA here is from genome assembly GCA_903878475.1 of uncultured Bacteroidota bacterium. Taxonomy (GTDB): domain Bacteria; phylum Bacteroidota; class Bacteroidia; order Chitinophagales; family Chitinophagaceae; genus Ferruginibacter. Next base: position 5,406 of record CAIRHQ010000022.1, read on the forward strand.
TAAACAGCAGCTTCCAAACATGGTTGCCAGTACATTGAATGGGTTGAGTAATATCGCTGATACCTGTACTCGATAATAATGAAGAAACGACTGATTTTTGGGTATTAACAATATTGAATTGTGCGGGTATAAAGTTTACCGCACCTGTATTGCCCGACCGAATGGTAAGCTCCATCGTGATTTGACTGGCATCTTCATCTACATGTATTTTTTTACTTTGCGGATATCCGTAACCGTATTTTTGGGGTATCATAGGGATCAATACCGGTCCCATCATTCCTTTTCGGTATTCATTCTTAAGCTGTACACTGACCACTGTGCCATCAATTGAATCGATAAATTCCACAGGGATCTCCCCTTCTTCAAATCGCTTTAATCGGGTGTTGACCCGGTATCGTTCTGTATTACTATTAACGGGACGAAGATGATCCACAGGCTCGCTATAGATCCTGGTTTCATACACCGAACAACTGCTGAGGGTGTTGAAGACCATGGCGATGAGTGATAATCGAAGACAGTTCCGAATCAGATTATAATAAGCTGATGCGCTCATTGAAATGTTTATAAACGTATTTTCATTTTGATTCATTTCCTATGAATTTTAAAAGAAAATGTATTAATACCAAATCAGGCATTTAGCTTTTATTCTATTTGCTTCTTATTATATCCACAATATCCCCATTCTCCAACACTTCTTTACTTGCTCCCTCAATACCTACGGTAAACATGGCTTTGGCCAGCTCGGTAGACTTAACACTAAAACCCTTACCCATTAATTTAAGTACCGGATAAAGCCCCCTGAATAAGCGATAACTAAAATTGGGTTCTTTTCTGGGCGAAACCGGATAAATATATCCGGGCCGGAAACTAAAAAAGGAACCGAACCCCATTTTTGATAAATGATTTTCAATGGCCCCCTTGTCTTTGGCAAACATGAGCTTGCTCTGTTCTTTCCTGTCGGCCCCCTGGCCACTTAACAAACAGAACCTAAGTCCGGGTGAGGTCTTATATAATATTGTAGCCAGTGCAAGGGGATAATCCACCGTGATCTTTCTGAATACATCACGAGGTACCGAGCCGGTATACACGCCTACGCAATAAAAAACAAAATCTATGTTTTCAAAAACAGGCAGGTAGTCTTCATAACGCATAAAATCTTCTACCAGCAACTCGGTTAATTTTTTATGTTTAACTGCTGATGGTTTCCGAGCAAGGGAAATAATTTCACTGATGCGATCATCCTGCAAACAGATATCGAGCAGCAGACTTCCGATCATACCACTGGCCCCGGTGATGAGTACTTTATTGTTCATATGATAAAGATAAAATATTTTATTGCGTTGAAAATCTTCAATTGCTGCATTGAAAATTCGCGAACCAAAAATTACGCTTCCCTATGGGTAATAATGCTAATTTCATACTCAATAATAAAACCCGATAACATGAAGAAGGCATCATCAAATTCTGTAAGCAGAAAAATGAATAGAACCATCCTCCTTTTTTTGGTTGCCTCTTTTTATTCATTGATCGCTTTTGGTCAGCCCTTTGTAGATACTCATGTTAAAAACAAATGGGTGGCGCAAAATATTTTTATTGGTCTCCCTCCCGATACCACCACTCCTCCAGCTTTTAATAACATCAAGGATCAGTTACCACAGCCTTATTGGACATCCAGGCCCGATGCCATACAATGCTATTGGAGAACTTGGGAGATCGCTTTTTCAAACCTGAAAAAAGTGTACCCCAAAAGCGGCTTTGTTTCTCCGTTCATTGACCCGGCATTCAATGGCAATATTTTTATGTGGGATTGCAGCTTCATGACCATGTATGGAAAATATGCCATGCCGGTATTTAATTTTCAAAACACCTTAAATAATTTTTATGCCAAACAACATGCCGATGGTTTTATTTGCCGCGAAATAAGAGAAAGCACCGGAACAGATTGTTTTGAACGATTTGATCCCTCCAGTACCGGTCCCAATATCATGCCCTGGTCGGAATGGGAATATTTTTTGAACTTTAATGACACGGCCCGACTGGCAAAAGTGTTTCCGGCATTATTAGCTTACTACGAATGGTTTAACACCTATCGCTCCTGGCCTGAAGGTACTTATTTTTCAAGCGGGTGGGGATGCGGTATGGATAATCAACCCAGGATGCCCGCTAATTTTAATGCGGGATGGAGCCATGGTTTTATGTCGTGGATCGATATCAGCCTGCAACAAGTATACGCCGGATCGGTATTGATCAAGATGGCCAATAAGCTGAACCGAAAACCCGATGTAGTTTCCATTGAAAAAGAGATAGTAAGATTAAATCAATTCATTAACCAGAATATGTGGGATGATAAACAGCAATATTATTTTGATCGATATCAAAATGGTACACTGTCTACCGTAAAAAGTATTGCTTCCTACTGGGCATTATTATCTGGCACATTACCCGAAAACAGAAAAGGTTCTTTCATCAGTCACCTAACGGATACGGCTATGTTCGCAAGGGTGCATCGGGTGCCTACGCTATCAGCCGATCATCCCAATTTCAATCCCGATGGAGGATATTGGAATGGAGCTGTTTGGGCGCCTACTAATTATATGCTGTTGCGTGGACTTACACAATATGGCTACGATTCGCTGGCCTTTGAGATCGCCAAGAACCACCTCAATAATGTAGTTCAGGTATTCAATGCCACGCATGATATTCGAGAAAATTATGCACCGGATAAGGTACAGGGGAATGATGGGAAAAATTTTGTGGGCTGGACAGGCTTGGTGCCCATCGCTGATCTATTTGAATATGTGTTTGGTATTCGTCCCAATGTGCCTGAGAATTGTTTGGTTATGGATGTACGCTTAACTGATGAGTATGGTATTAAACAATATCCTTTTGGCAAAACGGGTATCTTGGATATTGCGTGTAAAAAACGCGGCAGGGAAACGGATAAGCCGGTGGTAACTATTAACAGCAATACGGCATTGAAAATAATATTAAGATGGCGGGGCGGTGAACTGGTTAAGCAAATTGCAGTAGGGAGCACGGTATTATAGTTGTGTTCAATTCAACCATCTTCAACAACATTCAACTTCTCCGAGAGCAAGCTTCATCCATATAAATCTAAGTTACCAGCAAAGGCAGTATTGGCTCCAGATCAATATCATTGGAGTTTAATGGAGCGATAGCGCGGTTATGCAGAATGGTATTCAGTTTTCTGAATTCATATTTTTCTACAAATTTAGTGAAGGAGTTCATAATCATCCGCGACAATTCATCGCGGTCGATCACCTCTTCAAAGTCGATGACATAAGAATCTTCGCCGATATACTCTAATACCTGTTGTCCATTCCATACAAACTCGCATTTGAACCGGCAGGCTATTCCCTTTTTGGTTGGCGCTCTTTTCTTCTGCACTTGCAGGGAAACTTCATGTTGAATGGGTTCATCGTCTGATACACCCTGAGCCGGTGGCTGATAAAGCCATTTTGAAACTACCATTTCTGTCTGTTCGATCATATGTTTTGGAATAGATGTGGAAGAAATAATTGATTAGCAAAATTACGGGATATGATGAAAGCTACAAAAGGTGCGGGGAAGGTTTAGGGTTTAAAGTTTAAGGTTTAAAGTTTAAAGTTGCGTGCATTCACATGTTCAATAGTGAGTGCCAAATAGAAGGTAATGGATACACGTAATACACAGATCTAAACGGATATCCGCGGAAAAGTCTTAAAAATCCGTTTCAATCCGCCGCATCCGTGTATTCCGTGTATCTATTTCATCCGGTATCTATTCAAAAAAAAATCAGCCTCTTTTCGGAGGCTGATTTTTAATACTGTACGAAAATCAGCATTAAAGCGGTGTTTCAGATTAGAAGGCCCAAAGCCTGGTAATATTGAAGCCGATAACGAACTGACCTTTTGTATAATCATTTTGATTGTACACATTGTTGCTTTGTGGCACAATACTGTAGTAATTACCTGCAAAAACCTGGAACGCATGAGAGTCGGTTGTGGTTTCCAGTCCGAAAGAAATATTCGGATGCGGGTTATTAGATGGATGTTGTGTAAGCGGTTGATCGTAGTTCACTACCAAAGAAGATTTTGGAGAGAACTTATAACGACCCATTACAGAAACAGCGAGGTGTCCGTTTTTCATCAGATTAACAATTTCTCCTTTGCTGTTCACGTAGCCTTCTACGTTATTGAACCAAGAAAAGCTTGGTGCTACTTGAACAGAGAAATGATCTGTTACTTTACGGGCGATCAGCACTTGACTGAAATAAGAAAAGCGGTGAACACTATAGCGGAAATTGCTTTTATCCCTTGTGTCGATAACCACATTTCCATATACAGAAACACTCACCGGAACACCTTTACTTTCTGTTTGTTTCAGCAAAGCATATTTGGCATTCACATCCACCTGCATTCTTTCCTTGGTTAAACCGAGGCCTACATTCAGGTTATTGCGTACCACATAACTAAGTCCCAGACGGATATTGGATGGAGCAAAGAATCCAAAGAAATCTTTGATACCATTGTTTACCTTACCGAACCTATGCTGGATAGCCATTTCCAGCGATCCTTTTTTAGGCACCATTACAGTTTGGTTATCCAGTAACCAGATGCTTTCAAAAGTGTTTTTTGCCAGCCGTACTACTTTCTTTTCCGGAACTGCCACAGCCGTAGAATCCTGGGCTAATACCGGGCCAGCACAAATAAATACCAGGGCTGTAAGGATACAGCTTCTGATAAGCATTGGCACTAATTTTTTATTGATTTTTTTCATAAAAGTTTTGTTTAGTTGTTATTAGCTCCTTGCTTGATCCAAGCAAGTACCAGGGCATTGTAATCTTTGTTTAGTCCACCGGGAGGCATTTGTGTGCTTTTCTTTCCAGTTAACCATAGATACAATTGACTTCCCTCCGGATTACCGGTATTTAAATAGTTACCAATTTTGAGTGAGTTATAGGCATTAGCCGCGCTCAGATCGGGAGCCTTACCACCAGTGGTATGACAGCCGCTCAAACTGCAACTTTTATTGAAAATGGGAATGATGTCGTTCGAAAAGGTCACCGTTCTGGTAATGGCTGGACCGGAATCAAGGATCACTGTTTTATCCTTATAGCATCCCGGCAGCAAAAACAGAACCGCACTACTCATCAGCACAATCCCCATTATTGTTTTATTGCTTAACATGATTTTAGTTTTTTAAAGTTCGCAATAACGGGCATTCCTATTTTTTAAATTTCAACACCAGGTTTGGATTGATTCCATGCTGGTAGTTAGAACTGTTCCAGATGGCAACACCAAATGGTTGATCTTGCAAACTTGAAAAATCAACATCCTGAGCCAGTGTGTCTGCAGTTTTTAATTTACGTTTGATCTCTACTACCCAACCAGTGCCGGTATATTTAGATACACAGGTAATATCAGCCCTTCCACCGATCAGTGGAACACCAATTAAAGAAGCAATGGCTTTTGGAGCAGTAGCACCTGTTGCAGTGCTCATGTTTCTGAGATAATCGCTACCGGTTGTTGGATCGATGGTAGCGCCACCACTTAAGGTTAACACACCTGCAGAACTAACACCCACAACTTTTTTGGCAGCACCGCTAACGGTATCAGCGATCAAAATAAAATTGGTATTAGATCCTGGAATAACCCAGATAGGTACGGCAACAGAAGCACCTGTACCATCTAATTTCAGGTTTTGTGAGTTACTCACTTCGCCCTGTACCGGAGAAGCGGTATAGTTGGGCTTGAATGGCCAAGTTGCTGATTTGGTTCCATCAGGAACGATACCATCTACGTGACGGCCATTAAGATTACCACCGGTTAAATTGGAAATAGCTTGTCCGCCAGCATAATCCTGATAATTATCATCAAGCATACTTAACGTTGCGTCTTTGCTCATATATCCCAAACGACCCCACCACATATCAATTTTTTCGTTAGGTCCGTTGGTATAGTGATTGCCACTGGCTGAATTAGAAACCATTGCAGCTGGTGTTACAGAATAATCAAGATATGGGCTGAACACGTGACAGCTGGCATAACAAGATTGAGCTGGAAATTTAGGAGTTGAATTGTCTACATTGAATAAGAACGCGATTTTATCTTCGCCCCATCCTTCTCTTGTTAAAATACCACTTCCGTCGAATGTTTTGGCTGATGGTTCTTTTTGCCAGCCGGTTTTGCCGGTAACATTGGCAGCAGGATCGAAATACCAGGGAGATACATTGGTGTTTTGTGTAGCATCAGCCCATTCCAGTAAGAAATAAATGTTTTGATCATCGAACATTGACCTGATGGTTGCAGGATATTTTTGTCCGATATAACCGGTGAATAGTCCGTTACCAGCATCTGGTACCGTTGGTGTGATGTCCAGTTTTTGAGCATTGCTCCAGCCGCCATCTACTGTTCCATCAATGGTGGGTGCGGTAGTGGTAAACTGAGAGAATAGTTCATTTCCGTTAAGTGCAACAGGTGTGTCCAGTACCTGGTTGTCTTTTGTACATTGTGTCAGCAGCAGAGCTGTTCCAACTAAGGCTGCTGAGAGTGTAAATAAAGATTTAATTCTTTTCATAAAAGTTAGTTTGAGATAAATATTTGTAAAATGTTGTTTAGAAATATACTTTTCAGTACCCCTGCAATTATTGCTCAGCGTCATCAAGAAAGATCGCTAAACAACATTTTACGTTTGGTGAATTCCGGTAGTTCCGGTTTTTGTTATTTAGCAAATGTGCGTACATAGTTAATGATCGACCATCTTTCAGTATCAGTCAGTTTTTTGCTGAAAGTAGGCATTGGTTTTCTTCCTTCTGTCATTTTCCAATAGAGTTCTCCGTCGGTTTTCTTTTTGAATTCTGCAGTACTGAAATCACCTGCAAAAATGTCGAGGTTACCGGCTTTTGTACCATCACCTTTACCGGCATCTCCATGGCATGATTTGCAATTTTTGATATATAGTTCTTTACCATCTTTAATAGATACGGCGTCAGATTTTACCGGATTTTTTACACTAATGGCAGCAGCAGGGGCTGGCCAAGGTAATCCGTTTGGTTTTTTCTGAGCAGATACAGATAAGCTAATCAGTGTCATGCAGATTACTGCAACAAAAAGGCCCATTAATTTTTTTGCTTGTTTCATTGTTTTTTTTTGTTTTTA
>CAIRHQ010000023.1 GCA_903878475.1 uncultured Bacteroidota bacterium
CAACTACTTTTAATGTAAAGCCCAGCCAGCCAATAGAGGAAGTGATCGCACTCATTGCTCAAAACGGTATCGAATATCCGCTGATCGTAAAACCAGAAGTAGGTGGACAAGGGGTCTTATTCAGGAAAATTGATCATGTTGACGAACTGAAACATTATCATAGTAAGGTGCCGGTAGAATATATCGTTCAGCGTATGGTAACCTACCCCATGGAAGTCAGCGTTTTTTATATCCGTCATCCATTAGCCGAAAAAGGAACCGTAACCGGATTCCTGCACAAGATACCCCTGCAGGTTACCGGAGATGGAAAACTTACCCTGGAGGAACTGATCATGCTGCATCCGAAGGGAGGGAAACGACTGGATGAATTAAAAAATAAACACGCCGATAACTGGAACAAGATCATCCCCACCGGCGAAACCTATATGCTGAGTTATGCGGCTAACCATAACCGTGGGGCTCATTTTGTTGACCTGAAAGATCAGATCGATGACCGCCTGGTGGCACTCTTTGATGGGCTGAGCAAATCGATCAATGATTTTTATTATGGTCGCTATGATATCATGTGCAACAGTGTGGAAGACCTGAAGCAGGGAAAGAATTTTTCAATCCTCGAATACAATGGTTGCGGTGCAGAACCCAATCATTTTTATGATACCGGATATTCACTCTGGGGCGCTTACCGCGAAATATTACGTCACTGGAAATCCCTGTACCAGATCAGTAAATACAATGCCAGTCTGGGTATTAAACCCTGGCCCCTGATGAAGGGAAGAAGATTTTTACGCAATGCTCAACAGATGATGGAAAAGATGAAAGTAGCGGATACCGATATGGGTTAGTCAAATAAATAATTTTGAAAAAACTATTTAAAATATTTTGCTGGGGTTTGATGATCAGTTTCCTGGGTTCACTGCCCCTGGGAACACTGAATGTGGCTGCCATGCAGATCGGTATACAGGAAAGCATACTCGATGCCATGTATTTCTCTTTCGGATCTTTGTTGGTGGAAATGGTTTATGTACGCTTATCATTGGTGGGCATCGACTGGGTTAGAAAACAACAACGGTTAATGAAGGCTATGGAATGGATCACGCTGGGCATCATCGTTGCATTGGCCGTAGGAAGTTTTATTGCCGCTACCAAAACCGGAGGCACAGGAAAGAATGTGATGCTGCAAAATAATATGCACCGCTTTTTACTGGGGATGTTCATGTGTGCCATCAACCCGGTACAGATCCCTTTCTGGTTTGGATGGAGTACCGTACTCTTCAGCAAAAAAATACTTGAACCCGTTAGCCGTCAGTACAACAGCTATATCGTAGGCATCGGTCTGGGCACCCTTGCCGGAAACTGTGTTTTCATCTTTGGCGGTAAATGGATGGTACAAAAGATCGCCAATAGCCAGCAATACCTTAACTGGGTGATAGGAGGCATATTCGCACTCACGGCCGTGATCCAACTGATCAAGATGATGCGACATAAAGATGCCATCCATAAGTTTACCCATACATCAGAAAAATAAAATCTCTCCTTTCTGACCACGAGCTTGATTTAACTAAAAAAATTAGTATTTTGCATATCCATGTATGCAATTGTAGATATTGAAACCACCGGTGGTTATGCTGCGGCTAACGGCATCACCGAAATTGCCGTATATATCCATGATGGTGAAAAACTGGTTCAGCGTTTTGAAACACTGATCAATCCACAGCAAAACATACCTTCCTATATCACGGCACTCACCGGCATCAGCAATGCCATGGTAGCTTCTGCTCCTGTATTTGAAGCCGTGGCCCCGCAATTGTTCGAATTGCTGAACGACCGTGTCTTTATAGCACACAATGTAAATTTTGATTATTCTTTTGTAAAACATCAGTTGAAGGCTGCAGGTTTTGAATTGCAGGTGAAAAAACTTTGTACGGTACGCTTGGGTCGCAAAGTTTTTCCCGGATTACCTTCTTATAGCCTTGGTAAACTTTGTCGCTCATTACAGATCGATATCAGCAACAGGCACCGCGCGGGTGGAGATGCTGAAGCTACGGTTAAACTGTTTGAGCATTTGCTCAGCAATGGTGCCGCACCCCATATTGATGCCATGCTGAAAAAAAGCAGCGGCGAGCAATGGTTACCGTTACATTTATCGAAGGAGCAAATAAACCGCCTGCCCACCGGCCCTGGGGTATATTATTTCCATGATGCAAAAAATACCATCATCTATGTGGGCAAGGCCATCAATATTAAAAAAAGGGTGACCAGCCATTTCACACAAAATGATCCCGATCGGAAAAGACAGAATTTTGTAAGGCTTATTCACCAGGTAACGCATCGGTCCTGCGCCACTGAACTGGAAGCCCTGGTGTTGGAAAGCACGGAAATAAAAAAGCTATGGCCAAAATATAATTATAGCCAGAAACAACCACTGCAACGGTATGGGTTGTATCAGTTTGAAGACAACCGGGGTTATCTGCGACTGGCTATCGACAAAAAGAAAAAAAATATCCCGGTGCTGTATAGTTTTAACCTGCTGCACGAAGGGCAAGTGATGCTAAAAAAAATGATCGAGCAATTTGAATTGAGCGACCAGCTTTGTTTTATCAATAAAACAGCATTGGATGCTGCCGGCTTGAAAAAGATCGGCAATCCGACCAGCTACAATGAAAAAGTAATAACTGCCATACAGGAACTTGATAATCAATTACCCAGTTTTGCCTTGGTAGATACCGGAATAAAAGATCAGGAACGATTGTGTTTGCTGATCGAAAGAGGCGTATTCTGGGGGATGGGGCATATACCTGCAAATACAAAAATACCTGATGCCTCTGTATTGAAAGACTTGCTTACGCCATACAGGGATAACGATTATATCCGCAATAATATTTATGCGTATGCGGAAGCGCATCCGGATAAAGTGCATAAGTTTTTGAAGGGCAATGATTAAATCGACAAAGCAATCAACGCAAATAGTACCTTTGCTTTCAAATCCTTTAACATTGGAATCTTCAAAATACAATCTCCGTGTACAAATTGGTATCGCTTCCATTTCTGTGGTATTGTTTCTCACAAAAATCATAGCCTGGTATATGACCGAATCGGTGGCCATACTTACCGATGCGCTTGAAAGCACGGTGAATGTGGTGGCTGGGTTGATCGGTGTGTATAGTCTGTATATTTCTGCCAAGCCTAAAGATCATGATCATCCTTACGGTCATGGTAAAGTTGAATTTATTTCAGCTGCCATTGAAGGAACACTCATTACCATCGCCGGATTTTTGATCATCTATGAAGCAGTTAATAATCTGCTGCACCCACATACCATCAACAAACTGGATTATGGTATCATATTGGTATCGGTTACTGCTGCTGTCAATTATCTCGCGGGACGGTTTTGCATTAGTATCGGTAAGAAGAACAATTCACTGGCCCTGATCGCCAGTGGAAAACACCTGCAATCAGATACCTGGTCTACCGTAGGTATTGTGATCGGATTGATCCTGATCATGTTCACCCATATCACCTGGCTGGATAGTGCCGTAGCCTTACTGTTCTCATTCGTCATCATTTTTACCGGGTATAGAATAGTGCGTTCATCCATTGCCGGTATCATGGACGAAACGGATAGCGCCTTACTGGAGAAAATGGTATTGATGCTAAACAGTAACCGTCAAAAGAACTGGATTGACCTGCATAACCTGCGCATCATTAAATATGGCGGTACGCTGCACCTCGACTGCCACCTGACCGTGCCCTGGTACCTGAATGTGCATGAGGCCCATAAAGAAATTGATGCCTTATCAGCGCTGGTAAAAAAGGAATATGGAGAATCGGTAGAATTATTTGTGCATTCAGATGGCTGTCTTGATTTTTCCTGCCGCATCTGCAATATTCAGGAATGCACTGTAAGGAAACATCCGTATCAAAAAACCATCACCTGGACCATGGGGAATATTTCAAGGAATACGAAGCATATGGTGGAGACGGAGTAGGGTTGGAGGTCGGAAGTTGGAGGTTGGAGGTTGGAAGTTGGAGGTCGGAGGTTGGAGTTCATAGTTTATAGTTTATAGTTTTTTCAATTAGTGAATCTCTATAAGCAACGTAAATCAGGAAGCTTATAAACTCCGTAACTTTAAACTTTAAACCTTAAACTTTAAACCCTTAAACGTTCCTACCGTTCCAACAATTTCGCCACAGCAAACGCAGCGCCTGCAGCCAGTGCTCCGATGAGGGTAACTTTCAAAGCGCCCAGCCAGGGATTAACACCAGTGATACGGCTTTTGAAGTAGCCGAAAATGAATAGACAAATCAAGGTGGCTACCACTGAAATTTTAAGGGCTTCTGTAGAACTGGTAATAAAAAAATAAGGACTTAAGGGAATAATTCCCCCGGCGATATAGGAAAGTCCGATATTGAGCGCACTCTTGGTAGCCCGCTTTGGATCAGGCTTTTCCAGTCCGAGTTCATATTTCATCATAAAATCTACCCAACGGTCCTTGTCTTGCGAGATCTCTTCTGTAGCCTGATTTTGTACGGCCTCACTTAATCCGATATTGGCAAAAAATTCTTTGGTTTCTTCTATTTCACGGTGACGTAAATTTTCTACTTCATCATATTCCCTTCTTACTTCACTAGCATAATGGTCTTGTTCGGTCTTGCCGGCCAGGTATCCGCCCAGTCCCATAGCAATACTGCCCGCTGCAATTTCTGCAATGCCGGCGATCACGATGATGCTGCTATTATCCACGGCGCCGCTCAATCCAGCTGCCAGTGCAAAGGGAACCGTGAGTCCGTCGCTCATGCCGATCACCACATCCCGCAACAGGTCCGAACTTTTTAAATGCGATTCTATATGGTCGTGGTGCAAATGAGTATCCATGGATGATTTTTATTTTGGTCTCGAAGTTAATCAAAAATTACGGTCAGTATTTTTTGTGTTACACTTCATTCAGGCTGTGCAAACTTTTTTCGATGATCGATACACATTCATTGATCTGCGCTTGGGTGATCATCAGGGGTGGGGCAAACCTGATCTTATCTCCGTGCGTAGGTTTCGCCAGTAAACCATTTTCCTGTAATTGTAGGCAAAGTTCCCAGGCTGCATCTTTGTGTGGATGCTGGATCACAATAGCATTCAATAATCCACGTCCACGGATATTGCTGATGAAGGGCGACTCAAGTGCTGCCAATCCGCTGCGCAACCATTCCCCTGCTTTGGCGGCATGTGCTGCCAGGTTTTCATCTCGTATCACTTCCAGTGAAGCGATAGCCACTGCTGCTGCCAATGGGTTACCTCCGTATGTGCTGCCATGTTCACCGGGCTTGATGGTAAGCATGATCTCGTCATCGCAAAGCACGGCGCTCACGGGAATTGTTCCACCGCTAAGGGCCTTGCCCAGTATCAAAATATCGGGCCGCACTGATTCATGGTCGCAGGCCAACAAGGTTCCTGTTCTGGCAAGTCCGGTTTGAATTTCATCGGCTACCATCAACACATTATATTGGTTGCATAAATTCCGGATGCCGGTATAATATCCTTCATCTGGAACAATTACTCCCGCTTCGCCCTGAATGGGTTCAAATAAGAATGCAGCAACCTGTTCATCTTGAAAAGCCAGTTCCAACGCAGCCAGATCATTGAACGGAATGGATTCAAATCCGGGCATGAAGGGTCCAAAATTCTCTTTGGCTGTAGGATCGCTGCTGAATGAGATCACGGCTCCTGTTCTGCCATGGAAATTACCCTGACACACAATGACCTTTACTTTATTTTCGGCGATGCCTTTTACCTGGTACCCCCACTTACGGCAAAGCTTAATCGCTGTTTCCACTGCTTCTACACCCGTGTTCATGGGTAGCACTTTATCGTACCCGAAATACTGGGTGATGAATTGTTCGTATTCGCCCAACCGGTTATTGTGAAAGGCCCGGGAGGTGAGGGTAAGTTGCTGCGCCTGGGCAGTGAGGGCGGCAATGATCCTGGGATGACAGTGACCCTGATTCACGGCTGAATAGCCGCTCAGGAAATCATAATATCTTTTTCCGGCTACATCCCATACAAAAACGCCTTCGCCTTTTTCCAGCACTACGGGTAGGGGATGGTAATTGTGTGCGCCGTATTTTTCTTCCAACTCAAGAAAATACAAAGCTTCCCGGGGTATATGAATAGTTGATGTCATGGTACAAAAATTAAAAGAAAAAAACTGATGTTGAATGGGGATACGGTGAACCTGCCCCATTGTAGGGGCATGCAATAAGACTAAGCTCGATGATTGAGCAAATCAAGGTTGCTGAACAGAAAGGATATGTTAGTCGTCGTTTTTATTGCACTAAATTTGATGCAATATAAAACTATTTCATGATTTATACAATCCCCACCCAAACACGGATCGGACATGTACACTTGAAAGTGACTGATCTCAAGCGGTCGCTTGGTTTTTATCAGCACTTGCTTGGTTTTGACATCACGCAATATTTTGGTGATAGTGCAGTTTTTCTTTCTGCAGGAGGATACCATCATCATATCGGACTCAACACCTGGCATAGTGAAGGGGCAGGGCCTGCTCCGCAACGTGCAGCCGGTCTCTATCATGTTGCCATCCTGTATCCCACGCGGAAAGATCTGGCCGCTATTTATAAAAGGATCATGGATGCCGGATACCCGATCACCGGTGCCTCCGATCATGGAGTGTCTGAAGCAATCTATTTGAATGATCCGGATGGTAATGGAGTGGAATTGTATTGGGATAAGCCATCCAGCAGTTGGCCAATTGATGCAAAAGGCAATCTGGAAATGATCACTGCTGCATTGGATATACCTTCCTTGTTGGGTGAATTAGCCGGCTAACTGGCGGATATAATAATTTTTTCCGGGGAACCAGTCTGGGTTGCAGGGTTCCCTGAAGATCCCAAACACCGAACTTCCGCTTCCGCTCATGGCTGCGTATATGGCTCCCCGTTGGTAAAGTGTTTCTTTGATATTTCCGATCTCGGGATGCGCTTGGAACACCGGTCCTTCAAAATCATTTTTCAGATCTGGTCGCCAGGTATCAATGGGTGCAGCGATAATTTTTCGCAGATCATTTTCGGGAAGGGCAGGGGTTAACTGCGCAAATGCCCATGCGGTACTGATATGGATTCCGGGGTTGATCAAAACAATATGGTAACCTTTAAGGCTGATGGGAACAGGTTCCAGTAATTCGCCGCGACCACCGGCATAACAGGGTTTATTGATGATGAAGAAAGGGCCATCACTGCCCAGCGCTGCGGCATATTGCAACAGGGTTTTCTGGTCTAGTTGTAAAAAGA
>CAIRHQ010000024.1 GCA_903878475.1 uncultured Bacteroidota bacterium
CTCGACAGAAGGAATACCGTGATCAACCAGATGGTGGTATGCAAGGAACATTATCTTACCGAAGCCCAGGCAGAAACATTCAAGTCGAAACCACTCATTACCAATTTTAAAAAAATAGACGAAAATGTAGGCGTTGCGCCCTATTTCAGGGGTGTGCTGGCCGATAAACTGAAAGAATGGTGTAGCACCCATAAGAACCCGAAGACCGGAGATAATTATGATCTGTATCGCGATGGTCTTAAGATCTATACCACCATCAATGCAAAGATGCAGCAGTATGCAGAAGAAGCCGTGGACCAGCATATGCCGGTGATCCAGAAAAAACTAGACTGGCTCATGAAGAACAATGGCGCAAGGATCTGGAAAGGACATGAATCGATAATTGAAGCGGCTTTTAAATATACCGAACGCTGGAAGAATATGAAAGAAGAAGAGATCCCTGAAGAAGAGATCAAAAAATCTTTCTATGTACCAGTAAGGATGAAAGTATTTGCCTGGAATCCCAAAAAGGAAATGGATACCATAATGACTCCTTTTGATTCCATCAAATACCACAAGCAGATTTTGCAAACATCTTTCGCGGCCATGGATCCAAAGTCCGGAGAGATCAAATGCTGGGTAGGCGGTATCAATTACAAATGGTTCAAATTCGATCATATCACGGCACAAAGACAGGTGGGTTCAACTTTTAAACCATTCATCTATACCCTTGCTGTTGAAGAAGCCGGTTATACTCCCGAAACCGTGATCCCCGGCGGTTCACTTACCCTGGGTGGAAAAACGATCACCGGTGGTGCAGGAACCCTGGCCTATTGTCTGGCGCAATCGAAGAATATTGCTGCCTGGCGGTTGATCGGACAGATCGGTGTAAAAAGAACCATTGAGTTTGTACAGAACTGCGGAATAAAAGCAAAGCTTCCCCCCTATTATTCTATTGGTTTAGGAGCAGCAGAAATTCCCATGCTGGAAATGTTGCAGGGCTATACCATGTTCCCCAATAAAGGGCTGAACACGGAGCCCCTTATCATGACCAGGATCGAAGACAAGAGTGGTAATCTTTTACAGGAATTCAATACCGTAACCAAACAGGTGATCAATGAGAATGATGCCTATACCATGGTGAAACTGATGCAGGGTGTGATACAGTTTGGTACCGCACGCATCCTCAATAATTATTCGATACCGGTACAGAAAGCAGGAAAAACGGGTACTACCAATAATAATGCCGATGGCTGGTTCATTGGTTATACGCCCGAACTGCTGGCAGGAACCTGGGTAGGATGCGACGATCCCTTTATTCGCATCTATGCCAACAATGCGGGTGGTGCGGAAATGTCGGCTCCTAAGTGGGGCATCTTCATGACCAAAGTGTATGCCGACAGAAAACTAAGTTATGGCAAGATCAAAGCCTTTGACCAACCGGCAGAATTCAATAATGACCCTATTTATGCCGATCAAAACCTGGCGAAATATTTTCTGGATGGCGACAGCACCACAGAGGATTCCGGTAACGGACTCGCGGATGAATTTGCGAATGATCCAATGTCGGATAATAATAACCCCAAGAATGAACTCGTAAAAGATCCGGAGCCAACCAAGACTCCCATCGATAGCAACAATACCACAAAAAAACAGCCCGAGAAAAAAGACAGTAAGGCCCCGGCAATAGTAGTGAAGCCTGCAGAGGAAAAGCCAAAGAAGCCAGTGGTGAAGCCAAAACCGGCGAATGATTATTAAGTAGGACGTGGGTTTGTTGTGATCTTGCAGGATATAACTGATGAAGGCTAATGTAATTTGCGCATAGTGGGTTTTGGCTACAATAAAAGAGATCATGAAACTTTTAATCACATTAATATTTTTTCTTGGCTTTTATTCGCCTGCCATTTCACAGAAGCCAAAAATAGAGATCTATCTTCTTAAAAAAAGACTTCCTCCCATTGAAAAAGAAGGCTTGTCATTTTCCAGAGCAAGTCATTTTAACGTAACGAGTAAAGACATTCAAGATTCAGCATTTATTCTTGACACAGAAATATTAAATTATGATTCAAGTAAAAATATATTTAAAGTAGCCGCCTCGGCATCATTAAAAATATCGAGTCTTGATCCTAGTATTTCTGAAGGCATTCAATTCACATTGACCATTGACAAAAGGCCAATTTTAAATGGATACTTCATCAATAAGTTTACATCTTCAGCTCTGTTGTCATATATGATTATGAATAGAAATGACAGCATTTATTCGATAGACAGGCTCATGCCTGGAATAAAAAATGACGACAGAAAAAATCCTATCCTAATTAATGCTTTTAAAGTAACGGCGCG
This sequence comes from uncultured Bacteroidota bacterium, assembly GCA_903878475.1. Classification (GTDB taxonomy): domain Bacteria; phylum Bacteroidota; class Bacteroidia; order Chitinophagales; family Chitinophagaceae; genus Ferruginibacter. The sequence goes on from CAIRHQ010000024.1 coordinate 2,323, forward strand.
TTTAGAGTAAGCATTTCATCCAACACGTTTGGAACATTCGTAGTCCCGGGCCTTATGCTCATGCTGGAGAGCAGTTCGTTTATCAAATCAGGCCTAGTTTTGAGGCTTTTTTACTAAATTTGAATAACAATATATAAAATGACGCTAATAGACTCTCATCTTACTGATATTAGAAAGCTTTGTTCAGATCACAAGGTTAAAGAGTTATATGCATTCGGGTCGGTTTTGACAAACAAATTCAACAGCGAAAGTGATGTTGATTTTGTCGTAGATTTTGATCCAATTGAGATGTCGCTTTATGCTGACAATTATTTTGACTTTAAATTTTCTTTGCAAAATATTTTAAACCGCCCTATTGATCTACTTGAAGAAAAAGCAATTAAAAATCCTTATTTCAGGCAAAATATAAACGAGCAAAGACAACTTATTTATGGACATTGAAATAAAAGCCTGGTATTATGATATTTTAAATGCTATAAATGAAATTGATAGCTTCTTCCTTGATACTCCAAAAGAATTTATTTCTTATCAAAATGACACCAGGACCCGCAGAGCCGTTGAGCGGAATATTGAAATTATCGGAGAGGCTATGAACAGAATTCTTCAAAAAGATAGCTCCCTTGAACTTTCAAACTCTCGAAAAATTGTTGATACTAGAAATCGTATTATTCATGGATATGATTCTGTTTCAGACGACATCATCTGGACTATTGTTGTATCACATTTACCAACTTTAAAGTTAGAAGTTGAAAAACTGCTAAGTTAATGAGCGCATCAGCTTCATCCATTCTTTCAATTACGGTTTTCAGAGATAATTTATTAGGCCACAGCCAAATTGAATTGAGATCCATAACTAGCAGGAACAAGGAATTTTAGACCCTAAAATATCATCCCAACAAAAAGCCCCTTGCTTTCGCAAAGGGCTTTTGAATATCAGTTGAGTTTTGGTACTAGTAGTTTCTGAGGTGCATTTCCACTCTCCTGTTCTTAGCACGGCCAGCGGCTAATTTGTTTGGAGCGATCGGCCTGTCTGGACCATAACCTTCAGAACTGATACGGCTTTCATCTACCCCACCGATTGTTTTCAGGTAGGTAGCAACAGAAGCTGCACGGTTATTTGATAAGGTCATGTTCATATCATGTTTACCAACACTGTCGGTATGACCTTCTACATTGATTTTGAATGTAGGATTGTCTTTCATGATCTGAGCAACTGTTTTCAGCGGACCAAATGATTTAGCCAGCAATTTAGCACTACCGGTGGCAAAGAATACATTCTTGGCAGCCAGGTTCACTTTATTGATTATGGTTTCAGAAATGAGCGGACAACCAAAATTAGAGGCGGGGCCGGGTTCATTGATACATTTATCTTCTTCATCATTTACACCATCTTTATCAGTATCAGGAATTGGGCAACCCTGGTAGCGGGCATATCCAAACACATCTGGGCATTTATCCACTTCGTCGTTGATGCCATCCTTATCCCTGTCGGGGATTGGACAACCCTGATAGCGAGCCAATCCGGGTACATCAGGACATTTATCATCAATATCAGCGATACCATCACCATCCCTGTCGGGGCAGCCTTTTAGTGAAGCTAAACCTGGAGTATCGGGGCATCTGTCTGTTGAATCAGGAATACCATCAAAATCACGGTCATAATTTTTAACCGGTAGTGGTGGAGTTACTATAACAATTTCTTTCTTTTTACAAATAACACCAGCAACGCCGATACTATGATAAAAATGATAGGCCACATTTGAAGTAATGGGTACGCGATACTGAGAATTCAGTAAAACGAAGGTGTTTGGCGTGATTTTTAACTGAAATCCCACACCTACAGGGATAAAAGCACCAAAGTATCCTCTGTATTTAGAGGCCCCGGCACCAACAGTAATGAACGGATCAAAAAAGTATTTATCCGTTAACAGTTTAAGATTTACAGTAGCTGCGCCTTCCAATAAAGGGCTATTGGTATTAACAAGCGTTTTTCCGGGAACCGGGTAATTGACAAAAGATGCGGATAAAGTACCCACAAAGTCAATATAATTACTCAGCCCTTCAATATAACTGAAGGCCAATCCGGCATTCATCTTTCCGGTTTTATGCCATTCTTTTGATTTCAAAACAGTAGCTAAACCACCATTTCTCATATCAGCGGCCGATTTAAAATCGTCCAGAAAAAAGTGGATACCCAATGCAGGACGTTTTCTGTAGTCATTTTGTCCAAATGAGCTTAGAAACAAGCCAATAGCAAGGAATGATAATAAGATTTTCTTCATAAAAGTTAGTTTTCTAAATCGGAACAAAAATACTCGCTTAGTTCCAAAACTTAAAATATTTTACCCACATAATTCAAACTAAATGGGTTATCTCAAAGACAGCTAAAATGCCGTTAATGCTGCAATATATGCTTTTATAGTGGCGTGCTGGGCCGATTAGCTAGTCAGAAGGGCAAAAAAACAGCCGGAATGGCCTAAATCCTCGTAAACTAATGATACCAAAATGCTATCTGCCACTGATCAGAAATAGCATTTAAAACCTGAACTAACATGGTATTCAGCTATTTTTTTGCAAAATACTTATCCCGCAAAACCTTGTCTTCCCCATATATATCTGAAAAAAACTGGATCTTTCCATTTTTCCCCTCGCAGGAAAAATAACGGATAAAGAGGGGTACCGAAGCCCTCACTTCGATGCGATGCCGTTCCTTATGAGCGATCCAGTTTACAATTGAGTCGGTATTATAATGTATCCCCTCCGTTCCACTATGTAGTGCACTATCATTTCGGGCAATAAAGAAGGCCAGTTTCTGCCATTCCTGCACCCGAACACAACCATGGCTCAATGCACGGGAGGCATTTTTAAACAGATAACGCTCGTTGGTATCATGCAGATAAACGGCATAGGGATTATTGAAATTGAATTTCATTACCCCCAATGCATTGTTATCACCACTTTCCTGCATCACCTTAAAAGGTATTCCTTTAGAATATTTAGCCCAGTCCACTTCAGCAGCATTAACGGCCTCCCCTTTTCCATTCAGCAATTTCAGTCCGATTTTGTTTAAGTAGTTGGGATTATTTTTCAGTTTAGGTAAATATGATTTTGCAATGATGCTTGTAGGCACTGTCCAGGTAGGATAAGTTACCATATCGATTATCTGGCTATTGAGTAAGGGTGTTCGGGTATCGGGTTTGCCACAAATGATCTTCGACAACAAAGCAATCGTATCATGGTTGATCACCTTCAGATAAAACCCCGGAAGGTTTACCCAAATATATTTTTCGGGCATTTTATCCGGAAGCTGTTTATAACGGTCAAGCGTAATTGCTATCCGCTTATACCTTTCAGCATCACTAATATTGAGTGTTCTGACCAGTACGCTCGACAGTTTCCCATCTACCGTCAGCCCTTTCAATTTCTGGTATTTACTGATGGCTGATCTCAATTGGGCAGTATCAGGAAGTTGCCCATTATTGTCCATCAAGCCGCTTTCACTCAGCCTTTTTTGAAGGGTTTTGATAAAAATCAAAGAATCTTTGGGATCATTCTTCCTGTATGGATAATTCACATAGGTATATACCTTATTGTCCATGCTGTCGAGAAAGGCCGGTATCCCATTTTTCAATTCCCAGTAATCCTTGTTCTTGGGTTGCAGGGAATTGAACAAATTTTTCAGCAAGGGCTTGGCCATCAGGGCGGTCAACTGATCAGAAAAATATGTTTCAGCCAGAGCCGTATCGCTGCTCAGCGTAATGCTATCGGGTTGCAGGCGTCCTTGTTTTAGGTCGTGCACAATATGCATAAACCCATCAGTTAGCAAGAGATCGGCCCGGGTCCATTGTGCCGGATCCATGCGCAGCAAAGAATCGGAGTTTAATCTAGTTCTTAAATTTTTCAGGTGTTGATAATGATAATCGTCTCTGAAAAGCCCATCCAATACTGCATTTTCAACATACTGATAAAGGCTGTCGCTGATCGGTTCCCATTTGCCTTTGCCACTCCAGATCGGTGAAAAATTATTGTTGCTGTAAAATAATTTCGTGGCATTCGAAAAACTTAAACGGGTACTGTCGTCCAATTTTCCCTCATGCTGCTCTGCAAAATCCAGTGAGGCTTTTATATCATCAGCTACCCGATCATTTATTTTTGCCGGATCAGCAATCAGTGCCTGACCATTTTTTGGAGATGCATTATTGCATGAAAAAAGAAAAACACTAAATAAGCAGGAGCCTATCAGGAAGTATATTTTCATACGTTGTGGCATAATCAGGATCAAAATTTGTACCTTGATTCAGGTATTCAGCTGAGGACTTAAGAAGCACAATCTATGAACAAGATAATACATCAACTTCAATTACTGTTTGTTTTCGGACTTGTTTTTTTATGCACCGGAATCAATTGCCAGGGTCAGCAATCTGCTTTGAATAAGTATGGATTAAGGGTGATCAGCCAGCAAGCCGATTTGGCTTTGAGTTGTAAGGATGCCCCTCAAAAGAATATGACCGATCTGAGGAACCGAATTCCTGGTCTGGTACTTGACCTTCGATATGCCGGCACAAACAATTTTATGCATCAAAAATTATATCCTCCAACCCGAACCAGTTATATGCGAAAAATAGCCGCTGATTCTTTGGCCGGGGTACAAGAGGTATTGAATCGATCGGGACTCGGTTTAAAAATATTTGATGCTTATCGCCCCTATTCCGTGACCGAGGCCATGTGGGAACCGATCAAAGACGATCGCTATGTAGCCGACCCGAAGAAAGGAAGCGGACATAATCGTGGCATTGCCGTAGACCTTACCATCATTGATCTGCACAGCGGAATAGAACTACCCATGGGAACAGGTTTTGATAATTTTAGCGATACCGCTCATCAGGGATTTTTGGGGTTGCCGGAAGCCACCCTAAAGAACAGGCTGCTGTTGAAATCGCTGATGGAATTACATGGATTCAAGGCACTGGATACCGAATGGTGGCATTTCAGTTTACCGAATGCCAGTGATTATGAATTGCTCGACCTTGACTTCAAAACATTAAAAAAAATAAGCCGCTATGCTCAATGAAAGTTTATCCAAAATATTTGAGATCAACCTCAATAAATTAGCCGAAGAGATCAGCTTATACCGGGATGAAGATAATTTATGGGTTATCCGCAACCAGATCAGCAATTCATCTGGGAATCTTTGTCTGCATTTGCTGGGCAACCTGAATCATTTTATCGGTGACGCACTTGGCCATTCCGGTTATGTACGGCACAGGGAAGATGAATTCAATTTGAAGAATATACCGCGGCAGGATCTGTTACTCAATATCGACAATTGCAAACTGGTTGTGCTCAATACACTGAAAACCCTTACCCAGGCAGATCTTGATCATGATTTTCCGTTAGAAAAACATGGAGAAATTGTGAGCACAGAATATATGTTACTACACCTGTTAGGTCATTTAACCTATCATATCGGACAGATCAATTATCACCGCAGGCTTACCGAATAATTTCAGCGTTTGATCAATCATCCACCTCTACATCTGTAAATCCACGGGTAGCATCATGCCATGGGAATGATTCTGAATTCTTGGATGTTTCCCAATAGAATTTTGAACGGGGCTTATTATAATTCCCGATCTCATTCATTTCTGCGGCATCGTACAAGCGGCCATTGACCATGGTGTATAAAATAGATTCGGTGTTGTAAATATTATCCAGCGGATTATTATACATCACCAGTAAATCGGCGAGCTTACCGGCTTGCAGGGAACCGATCCAGTCGTCGAGGCCCAGACTGATCGCCGGATTGATGGTTGCTGTTTTAAGTGCATCCATATTGCTCATACCTCCTTGTGCCATCATCCAGATTTCCCAATGGGCCCCAATGCCTTGTATCTGGCCATGTGCACCCATATTCACTTTTACGCCGGCCTCTACTAATTTTTTCAAGGTTTGAGATACCTGGATATGTCCGTTCTTATATTCCTCTTCGGGCAACATGGTACGGAAACGGCTGCGCGGATCGATCACCGCACGGGGTGTGAAGCGCAACAATCTTTCCTTCTCCCAAACATTGGTATGCTGGTACCAGTAATATTCTCCGCTGGGCGCACCATAGCAAACGATAAGCGTTGGCGTGTAGGCTGTTTGAGAATTTTTCCAAAGCTGGATCACATCATCATATAAAGTAGCCACGGGCAGATTATGTTCAATGGTGGTATGTCCGTCCATGATCATGCCCAGGTTATGGTTATAAAATGATCCGCCTTCAGGCACTACTTCCATCTGCAATTCTCTTGCCGCTTGTATCACCATTTGGTTCTGTTCCCTGCGGGGCTGGTTATAACTCTTTACGCTGAAAGCACCATAGGCCTTTGTTCTGCGTAAGGCACTTCTTGCATCATCGATATTATTGATCACGGCTTTGAAATCACCATCGGCGCCATACAAGATAGTACCGGTACTGAATACACGCGGACCCACCATGAGTCCGGCCTTGATCAGTTCACTTTGTGCAAATACCATTTCAGTATTGGCCGAAGGGTCGTGCATGGTGGTAACCCCATAAGCCAGGTTGGCATAATAAGGCCAGTGCTTTTGAGGGGTTATTCCTGACCGGAAATGATTCCCGTGCGCATGCGCATCAATGAATCCGGGCATGATGGTCTTTCCGGTGCAATCGATCTGCTTTGCTCCGGAAGGAATGGCGATATCGGATGATCTTCCTACGGCCTTGATCAGATTACCTTCTACCAGTACGGTTCCGTCTTCGATCACTTCGTTGTTATTCATGGTAATGATCCTGGCATGGGTAAAGGCAAGGGTGCCCTGTGGTTTATCGGCTTTAACAACCAAGCCTGCATCGATCCCTTTTTCCGGCATCTTAAATGCAGAATCGGGATTATTGGCGATGAACTCGAAGCGCTCATTTAAATTGATAGAATAATATTGATCACCGAGGGTATAATGGATCTGTTTGTTATCGGCACTCCAATGCAGGTTGATGCCCGCATCGCGTGAAACTTTTTTTACCGGGAATCCGCTGGCGTTGGCGCCCAGTTCAATGGTTTTTCCGGTATGCGGGAAAGCCGCAACATATACTTCATGCAGGTCTACAAAAGCTACCCAGTTATCATCGGGCGATACTGTGAACTGGCTTCCATAGGTTGATTTAAAAATAACGCGTTCATCCGTTCCGTTCAGCTTACAACTACCGAATGAACTCCTGTTGAGCTGGTAATACAATCTGTCGCCCTTGGCATTAAACTTGGGTGCATCACCATTTTCGGTAACAAAAACAGGATTGGCTCCGCTGGCATCCATGGTATAAATTCCGGGCTTAACGCTAAAGGTTACACCCAATACTAAATCGCCACCGTCTTTTTCATAAGCGATCATTTTCCCATCGGGAGAAAAAGCAGGTGTTCTGTAAATTCCTTTGCTTGTATTTAATTTCTGTGGTTTTGCGCCAGCATTGAAAGCCAGTTTGCAAATAGACCCCATGGCCGTATCATTCCAGGTAACATACACAATGGTTCTGCCATCGGGAGAGAATGCTGGTTCTGATTCCGGATCGGTACCATTTGTAAGCCTTTCGGGTTTACCATCAGGCAATTGTTTTTTCCATAGATAACCCACCGCATTGAACAACATCCACTTCCCGTCGGGGGAGGTAACGGCATTGCGGATCACATGCACATTGATATCATCGGGATTGATGTTCTGTTTGTAACGCACCGCATCGGTGATCCGTTTTTTTACGTCGCAGCTGAATGGAATGTCGACAGCCTTATTTACGCCATTTACGTCTACCCGTACCAGTTTGCCCTTGCTCCATATCACGATCTGCTGATCGCCTGGCATCCAGGAAAATCCGGTATAGGCACCAAATGTGGTCCAGGCTTCCTGTTGGTCTTTTGATAACTGATCGTACACAGGCCATTCTTCACCCGTGTTCAAATTGCGAAGCATGAGTACCGATTTTGTATGGATACGTTTTACAAAAGCAAGCAGGTTTCCATCATGTGATATCTGTGGCCGAACAGCGCCTCCGGGGCCACCCGTAACCATTTCACTGATCCCTTTTTCACGATCGTATCTTTTGATCACAAAGATCTGGCTATTGGGATCCTTATTGTATTGAAAAGAACCCCCGGGATAAACATCTTCACTATAATACACATAACGGCCATCGGGAGAAACAGAAGGTTCATTCAGGTCTTGCTGATCATTTTTCCGTGGAGTAAGTTGTAATCCGTCGCCACCACTGATATGGTACATCCATAATTCTCCGGCGCCCAGTGAGCGGCCCGATGTGAAATGTTTACGGGTGATGATGTATTGTCCGTCGGGTGTCCATACCCCATTATTCACCAACCTGAAATTTTCTTTGGTAATCTGTTTGGCATGACTCCCATCGCGGTCCATCACCCATTCATTATCGCCGCCACCGGCATCTGAGGTAAAGAGGATCTTATTCCCGTCCGGACTAAACCTGGGTTGTACTTCCATGGCAAGGTTCTGCCGCAGTATCTTTGCAGGGCCACCGGAAATGGGAATGGAATAAATATCGCCCAGCATATCAAACACGATCTCTTTTCCATCGGGTGATACATCCAGACTCATCCAGGTTCCTTCCTGAACGGTAAAACTCACTTCTTTAAAAGGTCCATCAGGATTATTGACATCCCATTTCTTTTTATCGTCTTTTTTATCCTGGGCATATGTAAAGCCTGTGATGCAAACAGCAAGTACAGCAAGCAGTGTTCTGGCAGTCATGGAAAATGATTTAATAATGAAGGATGAAGGTATTAAATTGAACTGAAACCATTGATGGCAAATATCAATAAGCAAGCAACGGAAAACTAAGGAAATAAGCGTGTCTTAATAAGATATGACCAGTTTATAAAACCCTTGGTATCTTTTGTTCCAGCAAAAGCAGATCGGCCAGCACGATTGCTGCAACTGCTTCCAGCACTACTGGCACCCTCAGTGCGATACAGAGATCGTGACGGCCTTTCACAGAAAATTTTTCAACCTGATTGGTTTCCCAATTCAGAGAAGATTGTATGGCCGGTGTGGAAGAAGTTGGTTTTACGGCAATTCTAAAAACCAGTTCATTGCCATTGGTAATGCCGCCAACAATACCACCTGCGTGGTTGGTCTTTGTTTTACCGGCGCTGTCGATGATGGCATCATTGTGTTCGCTGCCAAACATTTTTGCCGCTGCAAACCCTGCCCCAAATTCGATGGCTTTCACCGCGGGAATGGCGAATACGGCATGGCTGATGAGTGATTCGGCTGAATCAAAGAATGGTTCACCCAAACCCACTGGCAATCCATTCACTTTGCAATCGATGATGCCCCCGATGCTATCCTTTGCAGCGATTGCTTTTTGCAATCCTTTTTCGATATCAGATTCACCACCAATTTCAAGAATAGTGGATTCAATTTTTATGCCCTGCATTATTTTTTTTGCGATCACGCCTGCGGCTACCAAACAAACGGTTAGTCTTCCGCTGAAATGACCGCTGCCTCGATAGTCTTCAAAGCCACCTGCTTTTTTGTGTGCGGTAAAATCGGCATGGCCGGGGCGAGGAATGGCCCGTTGTTTTTCATAATCGGATGAGCGGGTATTGGTATTTTCAAAAAGGATGGTGAGGGGTGCTCCGGTTGTTTTTCCATTGAACAATCCGGTTTTGAATTGAGGAATATCCGATTCTACCCGTGGGGTGGCTCCTTTTCCTCCGCCTTTTCTGCGTTCAATATCGGTGATAAAATCATCGGCGCTAAGATCGAGGCCTGCCGGACAACCATCAATGGTAAGTCCTACACAATCGCCATGCGATTCGCCAAAAATATGAACCCGGAAAAGGCGACCAAAGCTATTCATGCGATGAATGATTTATTTGTTGAAAGATATGGAGCATGGTTTCCCATCAACTGTTTAAAGATAAAGATAGTTTAGCACCCAGTGATTCCAGATCATGAAAAAAACCGGGATAGGATTTTTGAATGGCCTCTGCCGCTTCAATACAGGTTTCGCCGGAAGCCTGTAGTGCAGCGATGGCGCAAGACATGGCAATACGATGATCATGATGTGAATGTACCGTTACTCCAGTTACGGGGCCTCCCCCATGTACCAGCATCAGATCATCTTGTAACTCAATCTTAACGCCCATTTTTCCGAAACCTTCCTGCAGACTGTGGGCACGATCACTTTCTTTATGTGCCAGTCGCCCCACTCCCTCGATCACGGAGATACCGTTGCAATAAGCAGCCAGTGCCACCAGCGGAGGAAACAGGTCGGGACAATCAGTAGCGTCTATTTGAAAGGGCTTACCCTTGAAAGCTGCAGGTCGCAGCACACTGATCTCATTTTCTGAAACAGATAATTGCACGCCGCATTGCATCAGGGCTTGCAGGATCGTTTTATCGGCCTGGGCAGAGAATACATTCAAGCCGGTTACCGTAACGTTTCCGGCAATGGCGGCAGCTACCAACAGGTTTGCGGCTCCACTCCAATCGGCCTCCACATGACATTGAATGTTTTTGGGCTGAATGGCCACAGGCGTAATGATGAATTGTTGGTAATCCTTATGCGCTACCTGATAACCGAACTCCTGCATCATTTGCAAGGTAAGATCGATATAGGGTTTACTTTTTAAATTAGTAACGGTGATGGTTACCTGCTTTTTAGCAGCACGGGCAAAAGCGAGTAAGAGACCCGTCAGGTATTGCGAGCTTTGTTCGCCGTTGATCTCAATATCGGTTGGTTGTAATGGACCTTTAATGCGCAGGGGTAGTTTACCCTGGTTCGACTGAACCGAAACCCCCAACTGGGGAAGGATGGTATCAAAAAAATCCATGGGCCGGTTGAGCAGACTGCCCTCACCGGTGATCAGGATCTCCTGATCAGATAATGCAGCGATGGGCGTGAACATTCGGATGGATAGTCCGGATTCACCGCAATGGATCGTTCCGTTTCCGGTTATCGGCATACTAATAGAACTGATCAACTTATCGCCGTTTTCCAGGTTGCTGATCCTGGCACCCAAACTTTCAATAATGTTCAATGCGGCAAGGTCATCATTGCTGATACCCGGATTGTGGATCACGGTATCGCCTACATGCAGTAAAGCGAGTGCACATGCCCGTTGCATAGCACTTTTACTGGCTGGGGCTTGTATGGCCCCACGGATGACAGATGGTTGAATGATGGCCTTCACTACATGATCTCTTTTATATGTTTTTGCAGGGTATCCAGTGGTACCGATTGAATGGCAGCCCTGCCAATTTCACTGAGTAAAATAAAATCAATGGAATCAGCACTGCGTTTTTTATCCATTTTCAGGATCTCGAATACCTGTTCATGATCCGTTTCGATATCTACCGGAAGATGATATTTTGCCAGCAGTGATACCACTCGTCTGGCTTCCTCAAAATGCAATTCGCCGATCTGTTCTGAAAGATTGCAGGCAGCTACCATGCCAATGCTGACGGCCTGTCCGTGAGATAAATGATAAGTATTCTCAATGGCATGACCGATGGTATGTCCGAAGTTGAGGATCTTGCGTTCTCCTTTTTCATATACATCAGCTGCAACTACGTTTGATTTAATGTTCACATTTTTTTCGATCAGTTCACTAATTAAATGATGGTCATTTTGAAATTCATGCAAATTATGTTGTTCAAGAAATGCGAACAATTTAGCATCCCTGACACAAGCGTGTTTGATGATCTCTGCAAAACCATTCACCCATTGATCGAATGGAAGGGTCGATAAAAATGAATAGTCATAGAGAATAAAGTCGGGCTGACGGAAGGTGCCAACGAGGTTCTTCAGCAATCCTACGTCAATGCCGTTCTTTCCGCCAATAGTAGCATCCACCATGGCCAGTATTGACGTAGGAACCAGTGCCAGCCGAATGCCCCGCATATAAATCGCAGCCACATATCCGCCAATATCGGTTACCACACCTCCCCCAACGGCTATTAAAAAAGTATTCCGGTCGGCTTCGTGTTTGATCAGTTCATCAATGATATTATTCACGGTTGCCTGTTGCTTATTTGCTTCACCGGCAACAAAACTGATCACGGGGTATCCCGAAAATTTTTCGGCATGCAGCCCAAAGACCTGATCGTCGGTGAGGATGATCAGCTTGGCACCTGCAGTCAATTGATATATCTCATTAAATACCGCATCAAAATGAACCGGTACTTTTTTATCTGAAAACTGGTATTCAATTGTATGCATAAAATTGTGTTTCCCGGTATAGTAACTATTTAAGAATTCATGATCTTATTCTGATGGTTGATACTTTCTAGATGCACTGCGTCGAAATAGCGGGTAACGAATTCGCGGCTGAGTCCCAGTAGCTCTCCTTTCTTGAAAGCCCGATCCAGTATATCATTCCAGCGATTGGTTTGCAGGATGGTGATATTGTTGTCTTTTTTATAGTCACCGATCTTATCGGCGATCTTCATCCGTTGTCCGAGTAAGGTGAGCAGTTCATCATCCACCTGGTTGATCTGTTCACGCAAGGTGGCCAGGGCAGAAATAAATTCTTTTTCATCGGTATTCTCGAAACGCCAAACCAGTGCATCAAGCATTTCAGCCAGGCGTTCGGGCGTAACCTGTTGTTTGGCATCGCTCCAGGCATGATCGGGATCGATATGAGTTTCAAGCATGAGTCCGCCGAAATCAAGGTCAATACTTTTTTGTGCCACGGATTGCAACAGGGTTCTGTTTCCGCAGATATGGGATGGATCGCAGATCAGTAACATTTCCGGGAAACGTCTTTTCATTTCAATGGGCAGGTGCCACATGGGAGCATTTCTGAATTCGGTATTTCCATAAGAGGCGAATCCGCGGTGGATCATGCCTACTTGTTGCAATCCTGCTTTTTGTAACCGCTCAATGCCTCCGCACCATAGATCCAGATCAGGGTGAACAGGGTTCTTGATCAGTACAGGAATATCCACGCCGCGTAAAGCATCGGCGATCTCCTGAACACTGAATGGGTTTACGGTGGTACGGGCGCCGATCCAAAGTACATCCACATCAAACTGCAGGGCATCCTGCACATGTTTGGCCGTGGCCACTTCTACGGTGGTGGGCAGTCCTGTAATCTTTTTTGCCTGCAGCAGCCAGGGCAATCCTTTTGTACCGATCCCTTCAAACATGCCGGGTTTGGTACGCGGTTTCCAGATGCCTGCGCGCAGCATATCTACTTTTCCGGTACGGGCCAGCTGTACGGCTGTTTCCATTACTTGCTCCTCCGTTTCAGCGCTACATGGGCCGCTGATGATAAGGGGGCGTTTGTTCCATTTTTCCTGAACCATTTCTTTCATTGAGCTGATGCTTGTTTGCATGGTAAAATTAATTGTAAGTGTTGATTGTTGGTGTATCTATTTTATGATCCTCCGGATCCGGTTGGCGTTGTTGATCAGCTCCAACAGGAATCCTTCATCTTCTTTTTCCAGGCTGCTCTTGAATTTTCTCAGCTGGCTGATATGCTCATTCAGCACATCCAGTATATTTTCCTTGTTTTGCATAAAGATGGGCATCCACATTTCCGGATTGCTTTTGGCCAGGCGGACGGTGCTTTCAAAACCGCCACTGGCCATTTCAAATATGGCATTGTCTTCCCGCTCTTTTTCAAGCACGGTATTGGCCAGTGCAAAAGAACTGATATGCGAGATATGGCTGATATAGGCAGCATGGATATCATGTGCGGCGGCATCCATATACAGCAGGTGCATACCCAAGGCCTGGTAGATTGAGGATGTTTTCTCCAGTGCATCTGCATCGCTAGCCTCGGAGTTACAGATCACCACGGCTTTGTTTTCAAAAGCGCCGTGCACGGCAGATGTGGGTCCGCTGTATTCTGTTCCCCACATCGGGTGGGTAGCAACGAACCTGTTCCGGTTTGGACTTGCATCAGCGGCGGTACAGATGGATTGTTTGGTAGAGCCCACATCAAATAATACTTGGTGGGTAAGACGGTTGAGAAGTGGTACAATCATCTGCGAGGCAATATTCACCGGCACGGCCAGCACGATCAGGTCGGATGCATCCACGGCTTCCTCCATACCGGCAACAGCATCTACTAATCCCAATGCCAGTGCTTTTTGCTGGTGTTCCGGATTAGCATCTACCCCTACCAGTGAGCTTGCGAGATTTTTGTCTTTCAATGCCAGGGCCATAGAACCTCCTATCAAACCAAGGCCGATCACTGCTACTTTCATATATGTTTATTTATCCGGTGGATGGATTCTGTTATGTTTTCTTCGGTGGCACATAAACTCACCCGCACATATTTTTCACCGGCGCTACCAAAGATCCCGCCGGGTGTAATAAATACATTGGCCTGGTGCAATACCTTGTCGCTAAGCGTATATCCGTTATCGTAATGGTCCGGAATACCGGCCCACACGAACATGCCACCCTGGGTTTTATCAAAATCGCATTTCAATGTTTCCAATAACGTATAGACATGCTCTCTGCGGCGGCGATAAACGGTATTCACCGATTCGTGCCAATCGGCCCCCAGATCAAGCGCCCGCGCGGCAGCCAGTTGTACCGGCAAGAACATGCCGCTGTCCATATTGCTTTTAAAGCGGAGCACATTGTCGATCCTTTTCTTTGCACCACAGAGCACCCCAATGCGCCATCCGGCCATATTGTGCGACTTGCTCCAGGAATTCAGTTCCAGTGCGATATCCTTTGCCCCTTCAATACTGAGCAAACTGATGGGTTCTTCATTCAGGATAAAACTGTAGGGATTATCGTGCACCAGCAATATCTCATGTTTTTTTGCGAAAGCTACTAAGGCTGTCAGCATCTCGCGGGTGGGCAATTGGCCCGTAGGCATATGCGGATAATTTACGAACATCAAGCGTACCTGTGTGAGGTCGGTTCTTTCCAGGGCCTCAAAATCGGGAAACCAATGTCCTGATTTTGTTAGCGGATAAGCGATACAGTTAGCTCCGGCGATCCTGGCCGCCGCCTGGTAAGTGGGGTAACCCGGATTGGGGATCAATACCCCGTCGCCTTCATTGAGGTAGGTCATACAAATATGCATGATCCCTTCCTTACTCCCCACCAGGGGTAAGATCTCAGTGTCAGGATCGAGGGTTACCTGGTACCATTTTTTATACCATTTGGCCACTGCATTCCGAAGCACCATACTGCCTTTATACCCTTGGTAGGCATGGTTGGCAGGATTAGCACTTTCTGTTTGCAACACTTTAATCACCTCGGGATGTGGAGGCATATCGGGACTACCGATGCCTAGGTTGATCACCTGTTTTCCCGCCTTATTCATCTGGTCGATCTCGCGTAATTTTTGAGAAAAATAATATTCCTCAACGCCTTGTAATCTATTGGCTGTTCTCATCGTTTCCCGTTTTTATATACGCCCAGTACCGTAAGCCCTTCAGTTGATTTCCGGATGGAGGCAATTATTTTATTGAACTGTGATACCGAATCAAATTC
The DNA here is from genome assembly GCA_903878475.1 of uncultured Bacteroidota bacterium. Taxonomy (GTDB): domain Bacteria; phylum Bacteroidota; class Bacteroidia; order Chitinophagales; family Chitinophagaceae; genus Ferruginibacter. Next base: position 17,819 of record CAIRHQ010000024.1, read on the forward strand.
CAGATCGGCATGAAATGAATACATGAAATCGGTACCCGGAATGGGCATCGATTGCAATTTTGAAAGATTGATCCCGGCAGCGGCGATTGTACTGAGTACCCTGGCCAGACTTCCTTTAGAATGGTCGGTAATAAAATTGATGGAGGCTTTGTTGGCTCCGGTAATTTCGGTTATCTCTTTTTCGGGTGTCAACACCAGGAAGCGCGTATAATTATTTTTCAGGGTATGAATATTGGGGGCCAGTATTTCAAGACTGAACAATTCGGCGGCCAGTTTACCCGCAATGGCTGCAGCATGTTTATGCTTGTGCTGATGAATATGTTTGGCACTGAGGGCGGTATCTTCTGTTTCAATGAGTTTCCAGTTGTATTTATCCAAAAATCCGAAACACTGTTGTATGGCCATGGGATGAGAATGTACCTCACGGATATCGGATAGTTGCACACCGGGGTTCACCAATAAATGCTGGTTGATTTGCAGGTATATTTCACCGGTAATTTTCAGGTTACTCTTTAGCAGCAGATTATAATTCGGCAATATACTTCCGGCAATAGAATTTTCTATGGCCATCACTGCCCCATCAGCATTTTTTTTATCGGCCGCTGTTTTTATCAGTTCTTTAAAACTGGCACAGCAAACCACTTGTACGTTGTTGCCAAAGAACTGCCGGGCAGCCAGTTGATGAAAGCAGCCTTCAAAACCTTGTATGGATATTCTTTTTGTCATGGTTATTAAACAAAAATCCCGGCCTTTTAGCCGGGATTCTTTTATGTTAGTTGGTGTTGATTCAGTGTTTAACAAAAAGCTCCCGGTCCATTATTATAATAATAGCTAAAATAAAACCAGGTATTGTTGCTGATGTTTGTCATTAAAACGAAAATAGGGAAACTTAGGGAATGTACAAAAAAATGTCCCGCCTATGAATAAGCGGGACTTCAACGATTGCTTGCCATATGAAAAATTTAATATACCGGCTTACTAGCAAACAATCCTTATTGCCGGTTCATTGAACTTATTTAGCTTTTTTAGCTGTATCAACTGGAGCTGCTTTAGCTGCAGTATCAACTGCTACTTTAGCTGCTGTATCAACTGGAACTACTTTAGTAGTATCTACTTTAGTTGTATCAGTTGCTTTTGCATCAGTACCACTGTTGTTACAAGCTGCAAATACAGATACAACTGCAAATGCTAAGATTACTTTTTTCATTTTGTTTTTGTTTAAATTTTAAAATTATAATTTGATATTTATACCCGATTTGAGAAAAGGTAACCCCCTTTGTTAAAAAAATCTTTTTTTCTTTGTACCGGGTTACAAAACGACCTTTACTGTATTAATTATGACAAGTGTGAGCAATTTAGCGCAAGAAAAGCTTTTACTGGAGGGTTTGGCCGTCAACGACAGACAGGCAATAGAAGCCATTTATCGGGATAACTACCCTATGGTTCAAGCATTTATACTGAATAACAGTGGCAATACGGATGAGGCAAGGGATATATTTCAGGAAGCAATGATCGTGTTATTTGAAAAAGCTGTTTCGGGTCATTTTGAGCTCAATTGTCAGCTGAAAACCTATATTTATTCGGTTTGCAGAAGACTTTGGCTGAAAAGGCTGCAGCAAATGCAACGGTTTGCAGGCTGGGCCGATAATATGGATGATAGCGTACCGGTGGATGAGGATCTGGAAATTCATGAAAAGCATCATTCCGATTTTATATTAATGGAAAATGCCATGAATAAGATCGGGGAGCCCTGCAAAAGTTTACTGGATGCTTATTATATGCAGAAGAAGCATATGCAGGAAATAGCCCAGGAATTTGGTTATACCAATGCCGACAATGCAAAAACACAGAAGTACAAATGCCTGATGAGGCTTAAAAAAATATTTTTCGCACAATACAAAAACGGACAATAATGGATGAAGTTTTATTACTGGAAGCGGTGGAGCGGTATCTGAAGGGAGAAATGCCAGCCCAGGAAAAGATCTTCTTTGAGGAATTGCGCAAAACCAAACCCGAAGTAGACCAATTAGTTGTAGAGCATACCTTCTTATTTCATGAACTCGACAGGCATGCAGGAGTAAAGGCCTATAAACATTCTTTATACGAGGTAGAGACCAAACTCACCGAAGAAGGCATCATCAGCAAACAACAGTTACAGGGCAAAGCAAAAATCGTTTTCCTCTGGAAAAAATACAAACGCAATATTGCAGTAGCAGCCAGTATTGCTGGTATCATGTCGATCACCACTGCCGGACTGATCATTGCCTACACTCAAAAAGTAAATGAATCAAATAAGGAGGACCTGATCGGTAAATGGGAAAACACTAACACGAAAATTGATAAGCTAACCGATAAGATCCAAACCAGTACAACGGCTACCCCTACATTTACTACCACCCCTGATTATCGGGCTACCGGTTTTCTCATCGATGGTAAGGGCTACCTGGTTACCAATGCGCACGTGGTGAACAGGCTTAAAACACCTTTCTATGTAGTGAATAATAAAGGAGATTATTTTAACGCCGAAACAGTGTATACCGATAATAATTCCGACCTGGCTATTTTAAAGATCAACGATACTTCTTTTAAAACAATCCCTAATCTGCCCTATAGCATCCGTAAGAACGATCTTGATCTGGCAGAAGAGATCTACACTTTAGGATTCCCCAGGAACGTGATCGTATATGGTGAAGGTTACCTCAGTGCTAAATCGGGTAATGACGGAGATTCTACCGCTTACCAGCTAACCGTAGCCGTTAATCCGGGTAATAGCGGAGCGCCGGTATTGAACAAGAACGGAGAAGTGGTGGGTATTATTACCAGCAAAGAAAAAAATGCCGATGGTGTAGTATATGCTGCAAAGTCAATGAATATTTACAAATTGCTTGAAGCCATTAAGAAAACCAGCGACACACAAAATATCAAATTGCCTTATAATAGTGGATTAAGAGGGCTTGACAGATCACAACAGGTTAAGAAGATGGAAGAGTATGTGTTCATGGTATTGGGTAATTGATCTTATTTAAAATAATTATAAAAAAAATCGCAGTGCTGAATACACTGCGATTTTTTTATGTCGTGTTGAAGAAATTAAGCGACTAAGGGTTGGCCCCAAAGCGAAGCAGGATAAACGCCAGACTGCACAAGCGCCTGAATACTGGAAGCCACCATGGGAGCATCTTCCTTATAAGTAACGCCAAACCATTGAGAAGAAGTAGGGATCAGCTCTATCTTTCCTCCCTGCTGTACAAAATGATCGGCCAGGATGGGAATAAAGAATTCGGCCTTGATATCTGCACTGTTCTCTTTAACAAACTGATGAAATAGAATTTCAGTTACCGGAAATAAAGCAGGATGAAAACACCAGAAATTCATGGAAACGCTGGAATGAAACGGCACTTCATGCTTTACTTCATTTGCTTCATAAAAAACATGTTCACCCTCGCGGTATATTTTTGTACGCTCTTTGATACTGATCAGTTCATGATTTTCATTCACTTCACAAACACCCCTGCTTACGGTACCATGATCACTCAATGTCTTTGATAAATCATACCCAATAATGGCATAGTGCTGATCAGTACATTGATTGTTTAAAAACTCTGCGGCTTTCTGAAATGCATCCTGACCATAATAATCATCGGCATTGATCACAGCAAAAGGTTCTTTTACTGCATCTCTGGCACAAAGAATGGCATGACCGGTACCCCAGGGCTTTGTTCTGCCAGTAGGTATCTCCAGCCCATTCATAAAATAATCCATCTCCTGGTAAACATATTCTACTTCAATTTTTCCAGCTAACCGGGGTTCAAAAATGGCCTTAAACCCTGCTGAAAAATCCTTACGAATGATGAACACCACCTTGCCAAAACCCGCACGGATGGCATCATAGATCGAATAGTCCATAATGGTTTCTCCTGCCGGGCCAAAACCCTGAATTTGTTTCATACTACCATAACGACTTGCCATACCAGCAGCCAATATTACCAATGTAGGTTTCATAATACTCATCAATTACAAATTAATTATTCATTTTTGCATAACGAAATTACTATAACCCACTAAACTATTTCCCATTTTATTTGATATTTCACAAATACCGATCCAAGTGATTCAGGACGAAATGCTGCTTCAAAAACAGGTTTCAGTATCTGTACTACGATTGGATACCATCAACCCTGTGGTATCGGGCAATAAATTATTCAAGCTGCATTATTTTTTGGAAGACTGTATGGCATCAGATCATAAAACCCTGCTGACCTTCGGAGGGGCATGGTCGAATCACCTGGTGGCCACCGCCTATGCAGGATCGATCACTGGCATCCGCACCATTGGGATCATTCGTGGTGAAAGGCCTGCTACCCTTTCTACCACTTTACTACAATGCCTGGAATTTGGTATGCAATTGAAATTTGTTTCCCGTTCGGTATATACCCATAAATCAACACCCGAATTTGTTGAATCACTTTCAAAAGAGGTTGGGCCATTTACCCTGGTTCCAGAGGGCGGCTTCGATGCTAAAGGTGCCAGAGGCGCCGCCCTGATCATGAATCTGATCACAGGTATTGATCACACCCATATTTGTACTGCCTGCGGAACGGCCACTACCCTTGCCGGTTTGATGATGGGATCCCCAAAAAATAAAACAATTATAGGAGTAAGCGTACTCAAAGGAGATTCTGATATCGAAGAAAGAGTAAACGCTTTGATGGGTACAGGTTACGATCAACTGCAGCTGCAAATGCTTACCGGATATCATTTTGGAGGCTATGCAAAAAAAACAGATCAGCTCATAGCATTCATGAACCAATGCTGGAAACAGTATCAGCTGCCACTCGATTTTGTGTACACGGCTAAAATGTTCTATGCCATAATGGAATCCATCAGACTGAACCATTTTTTACCAGGCAGCAAGATCATTTGTCTGCATACCGGCGGTCTTCAGGGCAACCGGTCGCTCCCTGTGGATACTTTATTGTACTAATTAATTGAGGAGCGACCTATATTTATGTTTCAATCATGCTCGTCCATAACGTTTAGTAATATGCGAAGTTTATTTATCGGGTTGTTTTTTTTATGCTTGATCCTGGATTCACCAATCCAGGCCCAAAATGTATTGCCGCATATCAATGTAAAGAACAGGGATGGAAAGATCATCATCAGTTGGTTAAATAACTATACCCGGCCGGCAAAACTGATCAGTATCCAACGGTCATTCGACAGCCTTAGGAATTTTATCACGATTGGTTCGGTACTGAATCCATTAAATAAAGAAAATGGATTTGTTGATAAACAGCCCATCAACGACCATATGTATTACCGGGTATTCGTAGCATTCAGTGGGGGTGAATACGTATATAGCGAAACAGCACAGCCAGAAATTGAAAAACTGAATACAGAAAAAACAGTAAAACCTATAAAGCCTACTGTGGTAAAGCTGAAAAACATACCCATCATAAAAAAAGACAGTCTGATCATTGCAGCACCCGACAGTATTCGATTTATAAAACGAGATAGTATTCGATTAACCGTGCGCGATAGTATTCGCGAATTGCCGGCCATCAAAAAACCGATCGCTAAAATTCGCATCCCTAAATCCATTCATTCGCAAACCACCGATGCAAGCTGCCTTGAAGGCGGCTCAGCAATCCTTGAACTGGCAGGGTTTGAAGCGCCCTTCGGCATCACCTGGAATACCGACCCCGTTCAGTTTGGCCCCGTGGCAAACAACCTGCCACCAGGGAATTACAAGGCCAGTATCGTGGATGCTGAACAGAAAAAAATGGTATACCCCATCAGCATCTCATTGATCAATGACCTCAGGCTTACTGTACATGCAGATACTAGCATCTATTCGGGCATGTCGTTTGATGCTGTTGCTAACGGCAATGCTGACCAGTATAGTTGGACCCCGGCAACCGGACTCAGCGATCCGAATATTGCTACACCCGTAGTCGCTCCTACCA
>CAIRHQ010000025.1 GCA_903878475.1 uncultured Bacteroidota bacterium
GAGCCGGTAGTTTCGTGCGTATAATTACTAGCCAGCTTTTCTGCAACTGCAGGTGAAATATATTTTTTTCCTAATAACACTTTCTGCAGTGCTTTCACCAGTTGTTCGGGAGCAGTATCCTTATTCAGGTAACCTGCTGCCCCACCCTTCAATACCCGCAGGGCATATTGCTCTTCAGGATGTATACTGAGGATCAGTACCGGCAAATCGGGATAACTGATCTTGATCTGTGCCAAGGCGTCTAAGCCGCTTCTTCCGGGCATATTAAGATCACTGATCACCACATCCCATCTGGCGCCAATAACTTTTTTTATAAGTTCTTCGGCATCAGAGGCCTCTTCAACACAGGCTGAAGGAAATTCATCCAAGATGATCTGCTTTAAACCGCGGCGAACAATCGTATGATCATCAGCAATTAGAAATCTTAACATAGTGTGTTATTTATTTTCTTTCAATTGTCATATCTATTGGTACTGTTATCAGGGTGCTGGTTCCTTTTCCGGGCTCACTGTTCACTTCATATTTCCCCGAGAATAAAAGTGTTCTTTCTCGCATTCCCAGCATACCCATTGTTTTTTTTGCTTCAATTTTTTCCTTCGAAAAGCCCTGGCCGTTATCAGTAACTTTCAGGCATAGCGCTTTGTTCGCGATGCCAAGGCTAGCATTTACCTCTGTAGCCTTTGCATGGCGGGCCACATTCGTCAATAACTCCTGGAAAATCCGAAAGATTGCAATGGCAATTTTTGGTTGAATCTTGACATTATTAATTTCACTGCTAAAATTAACCTTGATGCCTGAGCGATTTTCAAATTCTTCACTATGCCATTCCAGCGCTGCTACTAAACCAAGATCATCCAATATTCCGGGCCTCAATTCAGAAGCAATCTTTCTTACTGTTTTGATGGTAGCATCAATGGCTAAAATGATGTTTTTCATTTTCTCCTCAACCTCTTCAGGCAGATCTTTCAACCTACGGCCAAGCCAATGAAGATCCATTTTAAAGCTGGTGAGCTGTTGCCCCAATACATCGTGCACTTCCCTTGATAATGCTGCGCGCTCTTCTTCCCGAATATCCTGTAAGTGCAAGGATAATTCACGAAGTTGTTCAGTCGATCTTTTCAATTCTGTTTCAGCCGCTTTTCGAAGGGTGATATCCATAAAAGCGCCAACCACTCGAATGGGTTTCTGATGCTCATCCCTCAAAATATAAGACCGGTTAAGTACTGTTCCATAGTCAACAGTATTTATGAGGTATCGGTATTCCTCTTCAAAAAAATCAATGTCAGTTTCCCTAAATTTTTTCATCCGATTGAGAAGCAAATCGCGATCATCCGGATGTACTTGGCTGATCCAGTCAATGATATCAGGTATTGGCTGATCACTACTATAACCGGCCAATTTAAAGGCACTTTCATTCCACCATACTTCATCGGTAACCAGGTCCCAGTCCCACAATGCATCATTGGTTGCCTTTGAAATGGTTTGCAGTCTCTCATTCGATTTCCGAATGGCCAGTTCAGCATTTTTCATTTCAGTAATATCAATATTCATCACAACCGCACCGGCATGTTCCTTCTCTTCTAATCTGGTGACGATCATTTTATACCACCTGGTATAACCTGGAGTAACACAGGAGTATTCATAACTAAACGTGCTGACCGAATTATTCAAGACCGATTTGACCCCGCTGATCAATTCGTTAGCGTCAATATTACTGATTCCCATTGTTGAAAATGCAGTGATATGGAGATAATTATCGCCCACTCCAAAATGATCACCTGTATTTCCATTGCCGATAGCAAATATTTTCCAGGCATCATTCACCTCCACAATATTGCCCAATTCATCAATTAATGCAATGTTAGCAGGCAGGGTATTTAAGATCACCGACATCCTTTCGGCCAATTGTTTATTTGCCTGATTGCTATATTCCAATTTTTGTTTGGCCAGTTTCTGCTCCGTAACATCTACCATGGCACCTACCATACGATAAGGCTCACCGGAATCGGTAAACAGTACATACCCACTATCGGAAACAAACAAAACAGTTTGGTCGGCCTTCAAAAAACGATACTCCTCATACCAGTATGGTTTTCCTTTTTTAATACAATCCTCTATACTCGAAACAACCCTCTCCCTGTCTGCAGGATAGATGGCCTCAGACCAGGCGCTGATATGCTGCGGGATATTAGGATCGGTATATCCAAAATGAGAATAATAGTTCTTGTTCCACCATAACATGTTCGTTTGCAAATTCCAATCCCATACCATATCTGTGGTGGCTCCGGAGATCAATTCAAAACGGTCGTTCGACAATTTCATTTCCTCCTGTGCCCTTTTTTCAGCACTGATATCATGCAAATACATGGAAACACCTGAACTTGAAGGATAGATATTTACACGCACCCAATGCTGATCGTTAATGGCATATTCGGCAACCTGAATATTTTCCTGCAATCTCATTGATCGCAGGCTCGACAAGTATAATTGGTCATTATTTTTATAATCAAGTGTTTTCCAAATATTTTTACCCAATAATTTCCGGGATTCTTCAAAATACTGCTCTGCTTTACTATTGATATACATTAAATTCCAATCCTGATCCAATGCGATATAGCCATCAGACACCCGTTCGATCAGGGTTCTGTATTTTTTTTCATTCTCTGTAAGCTGAACAATGGTCTCTTGCTTTTCCCGCTCCGTATTCCTTTGTTTCAATGCAGCACTGATGGCTGAAGGAAGCCGGGCCATTCTGTCTTTCAAAATATAATCATCTGCACCCAACTTAATGATATTAGCAGCAAACTCTTCAGAAACGGCGCCGGTTACCAAAATAAAGGGGATCTGCATCTTACGCTCATTAACTATCTGAAGCGCTTCGGCACCACTGAAAGTAGGCAGGTTATTATCTGACAATATCACATCCGGCTGAAATTCATCAAGCAATTTTACATACGACTCTTGATCAATGGCATGCCTATGCTCAAATTTCAGGTTGTCTTTCTGCAGTATATGAACAACCATGGCGGCATCGGTGTCATTATCTTCCAGTATTAATATTCTCAGATTCGTTTCCATAAAGAAAAATCTATATTATTTAACCGGGGGCTCATTGAGCATTAACCAGTAAAAACTCAGGCTACGGATGGCTTCGGAAAAACCTTCAAAATTCAATGGCTTTACGATATAACTATTGGCTCCCAGTGCATAACATTTAGCAATATCAGGATTTTCACGAGAAGATGAAAGCATGATCACCGGAGTAGACTTAGTACGATCATCTGATTTTAACCGTTCTAAAACTTCAATGCCATTCACTTTGGGCATTTTTATATCCATAATGATCAGTTTTGGTGGCGATCCAATATCACGATTTTCCGAGTATTGTCCCTCTGCAAAAATAAAATCCATGGCCTCTGCACCATCCCTTATATGATAAAGATTATTGGCCAGATTATTTTTCTTTATCTCCCGGATAGAGAGTTCGGCGTCATTGGGGTTGTCTTCCACCAATAATATATCTACCGTGTTGTAATTCATCTTGATTGATTTATATTTTCCATAATACTGGTACTTTTAATTTGATTTCCCGCAGGAGGCAAACTGAAAAAGAACATAGCCCCTTTATTCAATCCTCCTGATGCCCATACTTTTCCTCCATGTTTGGTCACAATTTTTTCAACAATGGCGAGTCCGATGCCCGTACCTTCAAATTCATGAGAACCATGCAAGCGTTGAAAAACACTGAATAATTTATCTACATATTTAATGTCAAAACCAACGCCATTATCTTTTACAAAGAACCCTATTTGCCCTTCATGGACCAGACTGCCGATTTCAATGCATGGATTTGGATTTTGTTTTGAATATTTTACGGCATTGGAGATCAGATTCACCCATACCTGATTGATCATTGCCTGGTCTCCTTCAATATTAGGAAGCTCATGAACGTTCCAGTTGATGGGTGCTTGTCCCTCCATATTATTTACTGATTCAATAATAGAGCTGACCATGCTCCTTGTATTGATCTTATGCTTAACAATTTCATTTCTACCCATCCTTGAGAACATCAGCAGATCGTCGATCAATTGGCCCATCCTGGAAGTGTTGTCCTTAATGACCGTCAATATCCGTCGTGCTTCCATGGTCATCTGTGGTCCAAAATCCTCCTCCAGAATATTGGCAAATCCGATGATCCCACGTAATGGAGCACGAAGGTCATGCGACACAGAATAAGAGAATGATTCCATCTCTTTATTAGCAGCCACCAACTGGTCTGTTCTATTCGATACTTTTTGTTCCAGTTCCTGATTAAGCTTTTCAATTTCAAACTGCGCGTGTTTGCGTGCAGTAATATCAACGGATAAAATAAAGATGCCTTCCGGCACCGGTTGAAAACGCAATTCAAGCCATGAATTTTGCTTATCCGGAAATTTGAATTCAGTTTCTTTGTGAATGACCATCCGCTCGTTCATACAGCGTTGGTAATCTTGAAAAATATCGGCATCTTCAATACCCGGAAACTTTTCAATCAGGGAATATCCTACCAGCTCATGCTTGTGAAATTGAGTTTGTTTTAAAAATGCATCATTCACATAAATATATTTCCAGTCGTACCCAATGATCTGTGCACCTTCCAGCATATTATCGATCGTATTCCTAAATTGCTTTTCACTGGCGATCATTTTCTGTTCTGCCAGGATCTTATCGGTTACATCATTTGCCAAAACCATTCTGCATGGAATTTCATCAAACATGATCTTATGCACAATTACTTCCATTTTCATTAAGGTACCATCCTTTTTCAAATGGTTCCAAATACCTCGGTTAGAGTTTTCAATATCCAGATCATATGAAAGATTCTGATTTAGAAATTTCTGGCGTTCTTCAGTTGGCCTGATATCTGCAGCTGTCATGGAAAGGAATTCTTCCCGGGTATATCCATATTTCATCAGGGCCATATCATTAACATCCAGAAACGCCAAAGTATTATTATCTGAGATCCACATGGGCAATGGGCTGTTTTCAAATATATTCCGGTATTTCTTTTCGTTTCTTTCAATCTCCATTGTACGAACCCTCACCTTTTCCTCCAGGTCATTGCTGTATTGCTTCAGTTCCTGCTCAAGTTTTTTTCTTTCTGTTATATCATTTACAATGAATACAATACTTTCATTATCACCCAACTCATTTTTAACAATAGCAGAATTGATTACCCCAAAAAATTTATTTCCATCTTTATGGATGGCTGGTAGCTCGGCTTTCCAGCTTAAGTTTTTTAGCAATGCTACATAAGAATCATTTATTTCATTTTCAGACATGGAGAACAATTCTAAATCAGTAACTACCTTTCCGATCACTTCCTCCTGGCTATACCCAAATATATTTTCTGCCCCTTTATTCCAACTGATGATACGCAAGTCTAAACCCACTGAAATAATAGCCTCAGTAGTTTGCGCTACAATATTAGCCAAGTGATTTACCTCGGCGGTCAGTTTCTTTTGATAGCTGATATCATAACTCACCGCTACAAAACCCTGAATTTCCCCATCACTATCTCGAATGGTTGTTTTGGACGAATGGATACTAATCAGTTTGCCGGATTTTGTTTTTCGCGTCAATTCACCTGCCCAATAATCATGCTCAAGTAACTCCATCGACAAATACTTTAACCCTTCATCTGTCATTTCTGTTTGTAACACCTCATCTATTTGCTGTCCGATCATTACCTCTTTCCCATACCCATACAATTTTTCAGCACCTTCATTCCAACTGATGATCTTGTTATTGGAATCAATAGATACAATAGCATCATTGGCCTTATCAATTTGCCTGGAAAGAGATTCTAATTGCTGCTGAACGGCCAGTTTTTCACTAATGTCCCGGATGAAACCAATAAAGATCTGCTCATTCTTGAAACTTGCTTCTGAAATACTGATCGCGATATCAATAATGGCACCCTCTCTGTTTATCACTTTGATTTCTGTATCATACCCTTTCATTTTGATATCAGGATCTGCAGTAATTTTATCCCAAATCAATAAATATTGGTCCCGATATTTTTCGGGCACAATCAGGGAAAGAATAGATTGTCCTACCACCTCCTCAGTTTTCCATCCAAATAATTTCACGGCTTTCGGATTCCATTGAATGATCTTTCCAGAGCCATCAAAAACAATAACAGCATCAGGGGCCGAATCAAAAATGATCTGAACCTGATCTTGGCTTTCTGAAGCCAATTTTTCTGCCTTTCTGCGTCCAATAATATTAGCTCGGAAAGTGAGTATGATCACCAGCAGCATTAACATAACACTGCTTAAGAAAACAAAAAATGCCCTATTGAAAGAAGCTATATTCTTTTGATTTGAATTCAATTGTTCGGATAATAATCGATCTTCCCGTTGTTGCAATTGTGAAATTGTTTCTCGGATCCAATTGGTGTAATAAATGCCAGCACCGCTATTGAATGGATAATCCTTCAAGCGCTGATTGGCTTTCATTCTTTGAGCGATACCCGCCTGAAAAATACTGATCTGCTTGTTTACATAGAAGTGCAAAGAATCAACCCAAACTCTTTCAGAATCAGATCCGGAAGAAACTGACCATAATCTGGCGATCTGGATATTGATCTTATCCCTAGCCTTATCATAATAACGCAGTGAACTGGTATCAGAAGTCAATACATAGGCAAGTCCTGATGTTTCAATGTCTTCGGCAAGTGATAAAGTTTTTTCAGCTTCTTCCTGTATTTTATTGGTGGCTTCAATTTTAGCGGCTGTAATATTCCGCATATTACTATAGTATACAGAAAGTGTGCTGATGAAGACAACCAATAGCATGGCCGCCCCTAATGCTGCAAAAGTTTTCCGTTCAAAACTGATCTTCTTATGCAATTCAGGTTGTATTGCCCAAAACGCAGTTGACAAAATAATGAAACTCAGGCATTCAGGAATTGCCATATGGATATAAGCAGGAATATCTGTTATAAAGACCAACCCGATCAGCATCACCAAGGATAAAAACGCAATGGCAGATAATAGATAAAATTGATAAACCGCATACTTACGCTGATGAAATACATAAGATATTGCAGCAAGCACCAAAAGACATAATGCTGATATGGGTGACATGCGACCCGGATAATATTTGGAATAGATAATGGTATTGTCTTTCACAAATAATTCATCAATGCCAGATTGCAATTGTAACAGATATTCTGCTAGCGTGATCGCAGCGATCATGATCACTACAATGGATAATGCAGAAGCGACCCATTGCATACGTGTATTTTCTGGAAAAAAATATTTTAAAATTAAAACAAGAGAAACTAAGGCCACTGAAAAAGCCAGATTGAATTCTGCAGGAACAAATCCTGGTATAAATGCTTTCAGTATCTCAATGTTTGTGATCCAGCCAAGCATAACGGTGATACTCATTACCAAACAGGCAATTGAACTTAGCATCACTAATATGGGCAGTTTAACTTTGAACATCAAAAACAGCAGTTGATATATGACGCAGTTTTTTAAACCCAGAGAAGATACAGAACATCGTAATAATTAAATGACCATTCCTGTAATATAAAACTTCAAAATGGTTTATTATATATATACAAAACTAAGCTTTTATATATTACTCCAATTTAAAGGCGAAATGCTACAATCGCCTTAATTACTATCCCTTACACAAAATTAAAAATTTTAATCGTGCTTATTTGTAGTTGTTTTACTACACAAAGATTGGAGACAACACTACTTTTTGCCCCATAAGAAAGGTAGAAATTTGTGTCATAGTTTTTAGGCAAGCTCAGTAGTAAAGATCCTCATATCCTATCAAAACATTAAGCAGGCAATCCTAAATAAACCAATCTTATACCTGCTGAAAAATAATACCGCCTTTCATCCCCGAAAGGCGGCTTTTTTTTGCATAAAATGAGTTAATAGCCCAGTATAGGGGCAATGGAGATCGAACTTGATCTATCGTAAATTATATGGTGCCCGGGTCAGGGTTTCAAACCAGCAATATATTTGATGATCGCCAGGCGGATGTCGGACCTTGCATCGGTAACATCGGTATGTGTGGGATAAATTTTAATGATCTCAGGATTGTCTTTTTTCAGAAAATCCATATTTGCCTCGCCACCGGTCATCAGGAAATCAGTAAGCGCGATTTTGTATACCTTATCCGGATCGATTGGATTTCCATGTAACGACCAGTTTCCTGTTCCGCTTACATTCACCAACTCTGGGGAATATTGTAAAAAACCACCTATCCCCTTATTCTTTAAACTTGCTGCCATGATCCGCAGCAATAAACTACCCTTCATGTCCACTTCCATGATGCTGCCTCCAAATGGAAGGCTGCGAATGATATCATACTGGGTTACCGGCATTTGCAATATATCATCTACCCTGATCGAACCAGAATTGATCAGTACCAGATTCGATTCAGGCGAAGCCTGCTTCATGGCTTGTACGATTAACTTGGTGAAATTAGTCGTTTGTGTTCTGATCATGGATTCACGTCCATCTAAAGGATCTCCATTTGCCATCACTACTTTTCTGGCATCAAAGCCTAAGGCTGCATAATTTTTTTCGCCGATCGACATCCATTTTTTTACGCCTGCATCTGTTAACGAATCAGCCGCTATCTGATCATTGATCATCTGTAACCTGGTTGAAACCTTTACCTGATGGTTTATTTTATTCAGTTCAAGAGTAATGATATAAGCAGATCTGGCATTTGCATGTGCTTTGGTAATGATCACATTTCCTACTTTTCCGTAGCGCATATCGTGTTCATGGCCACCAAGGATGAGGGCAAGGCCCGGAATTTTCAGGGCCAGCAGGCTATCATCTTCCATAAGCTGATGGGTAATGGCCACTACCGCATCGCAGGAGTCTTTGAGCTGGTTGTAACAGGTTTGAGCCGTGGCAAACAGATCCGTATAATTAACATATCCGGCGTTATTGAACGGTAATGTAAGTCCCATAAAACCAATCCTGGCCGTGGTTCCATCCGCATCCCGAACCGTCATGATATAGGTTTTGGCGAATGGCTCTGCTGTTCCAGCCAATGATTTTGCAAAAGATAAAACCCCATTGGCTGTTTGATGGAAAGTATTGGAAGAGATCCATTTGAATTTTGATTCGTTTATGCGACTCAACAATTCATTTTCATTGATATCAAATTCATGGTTGCCAAAAATGGCCAGATCAACGCCTGCATCATTCATCGCTTCCACCATCTGCCTGCCGCGGATCCTGCTGCCTTCAAATTTAAGGCTATTGTATACCGATGGACTAAGAAAGTCGCCGGCCATCACCATATAGGTATTCGGATTCTTTTGAAGCAATTCCTTTTTAACGGTAGCCACCCTGGCCATGCCGCCGGTTTTGCCTCCCTCGAGCGGTGCTATTTCATAAACATCATTGATCAATACAAAATTGACATCAATTTTTCCATTGTCAGAATGTGCCAGCTTACGGGTATTGCTGCATGAATAGAGGATAATAACAAATAGGAAGGATAAATAACGGAATTGCTTTCTCATGTTGGTGAATTGAAGAAGCAATTTATAAAACTATTTATAAATCATTACAGGAAAAAAAAGCCCTGCGATTGCAGGGCTATAGTAGTAGGGAGATCCAAATATGGTAGAGATTCTGAAAAAAACTTTAAAAAGGGGACAACAACCTGTTGCCCCTTACTTACTATTTTTCTCGGAATGCTTATTGTTTAAATATTTTACGAGTTTGTTTTTCCTGGTCAGAAATAATATCGATCAGGTACATACCGGCAGGCAGGTTAGCGATCTCGCTGGATAATACGATTATGTTTACCCCTTTGGTTAAACTAACTGTACGTTCCAGAGATTTTTGCCCAACTGCATTACTAATACGAATATTTACATCCTTTACTTTATCGCTGCTGATCTCCATCTTGAAATTATTGCGGAATGGATTGGGATATACTGAGAAATCTTTCACCACTGCATCATTTAATCGAAGGGCTACGATATTGCTGTAATAGTATTTGCCATCCACATCCAGGGTTTTGATCCTGTAATATATGATACCGCTTGCATTTGCAATTGGATCGTTGTACTGGTAATCAATATCCATCGAAGAGTTACCGGCTGCAGCTTTATTGGCAATGGTTTCAAAGTTTACGCCATCGATGCTTTTCTGAATCTCAAAATGATGTGTATTGGATTCGTTGGCAGTGGTCCATTTCAACAGGGCGTTAGTGCCTTGTTTTCCCACAGAGAAAGCCGTCATGCGCAAAGGCAGTGGAGATCCTGTTGGGAATAGGTTAGAAGCCAGATCCTGTATACCAGTTACTGCAAGCACCTGGAATAATCCTACAGTACCTGCGGGACCGTTAACCGTGGCGGCATCCAAATAGAATATACCCTGATCGGTAGAGAAATATATAGAACCAAATGCATCAAATGCAACACCATTCACACTTCCGGAAAAGGCAGCATTGGTAGCATTGTCAATTAGGTCAAAGCGCTTGGTCATTACGGTAGAATTGCCATTAGGCGTTCCTGAAAATAACTGGGTAACCCCACTGCCATTATTAGCGAGTGCATAGATCATTCCTTCGCCAGACACACAGAGATCACCATTTTGGAAATTGGCTACCGCAACAGCTGGGCCAACTAGGGTTACTCCGTCAGCATCTTCCAAAGTAACGGGAACGGCGCTAGTTCCATTCGACTGGAATTTTGCCAAATATAAAGTTGTACCATCTCCGGCAAGGATCCATCCACGTCCATCAGGCCCCATTCCTAACCGTACAAATCCAAGGTCATTAGTAGCTGCTCCATTCATATCAAGCGAACCTATTCTTGTAATAGAACCACCCGCTGAAGTAGCTGCATACACTTCTACCATACCTCCGTTTGCAGATGAAGTACCCAACCAGTAAAAATTACCGGTAGCAGGTGTGGGTGTAGCAGACCTTCCTAGTGCAGCCGATCTGGTAGTAGTACTGGTTGCACCGGGGAATGACATGTTAAACAAAGTAGTAGGTCCGTTTACAAATAATCCCTTAATAACGGTGAGACTTGATACTGCAGTACCACTAGCCGATGAAGCCCAAAGATTCGGAGTGGCCGGAGCTGTATATACATTAACTACAATAGTAGTGGATGTTAAATTTGTTGTTCCCCGTGTAGCATTCACCGATACATTATAAGTACCTGCTGTAGGGAAAGTGATCACTTTGGTATCAGTTGCACCTCCTGCAGTATTTGGATTTGCACCAGGAATAGTAGTTCCAGGAGCAGTCCAGGTATAAGTAATACTACCTGAGCCATTAAAATTGCTGGCAGCTGCAGTAAAACTGATGGTTCCACCAGCAAGCACAGCCGTGGTTACAGGTGTTAGGGTTAGTGCAGGTGTAGGAACAGTAACAACTACAGTTGTTGCAGATGAGGTAGCATTCACTCCTCCACCACCTTCTTGTACTAAACAAGTAATCTGAAAAGTACCTCCAGAAGGAAATGTAGCAGTTGATGCTGAACTATTGTTAGTTACCGTATTAGGATTGTTAGTAAAACTAACACCGGCAGGTACAGAAGACCAGGTATATGTGAAATTTCCATCACCGCCAGGCCAGTTGGGATTATTGCTATTCCTTGTAGCTGTAAAACTAACGGTACCGCCTACAGAAATATTCTGGGTGGTATTAGGAGAAAGTGTAACAGTGGCTTGTGCAAATAATTTTGCTGTAGGTGCCAGCATCAATAGCATCAATACACTTAATAATTTTTTTCTTGTAAAATTTTTCATGTTTCAAGGTTTAATAGGTTTACATGGTTCGGAATAGGACATTAGTAGCCGGGTTCATCGTTTGCATACTTTGGTTATACAGCAGGCAATGCGGTGTACACAGCTATTGGATCGGCATTCAAAAAGGATGGAATTTCCGGTGGTAATTACAAGGATACTATCAGTAAACTGGTATCAGAAGAATTGGATTTCAGAGTCATCATGCTGAATAGTCTACATAGAGTAGCTTAAACAATTAGCATGATGGTTGGTTTGTTCGAGGTGCGAGAGCAAAGTTAAACATTAGTTTTAACATTACAAGATATTATTATAATATTTTTTCTACTTTTTATATACACTATTTTATTTATGCATAATAATATATATAACAACTAAATTTCCCCTATTTAAAGAGCTATTTTTTGCATGATTAATGTTCATACACTAATATTTATTTGTAGTTTATTATTTCAAATAACTGCTTATTTTACGACAAAAATGTACAAACCTCACCGTATAATCCACATTCTGTTTAAGGAATAGGCAATACGCAGTAACAAAAAAGCCTGTGCAAATTGCACAGGCCTTTTAACTATATTCAAATTGGCTTCTGATTTTTTAATGATTCAGTTTAGCCCCTTACTTAATTCATGGCACTATTTCTTAGGGTCAATCTCATTGAGTAAAGTACGGGTAGGTACTTTATCATAGCTCATCAAAAAGTCGATCTTGCCATTCTTAAACCTCCAGTTATCATTATACAACACAGAATCTCTCTTACCACTCTTTTCCACCCACTTATTATAAGTAGTAATGGTAACCCAGTCTTCATTGCTTTCTGTATCGTGTAAGGAAACAGCAGAAACAATATTGTTCATGGTTACACCATATTCGCCTCGATTAGAACTCAGGGCCTCTTTTATCCTGGAATTAGGCAATACGATCTGCTCCCTCTCGGCAGGCAAACGCAGGGTGACTGTATCGGTAAAAATTTGAGTCAGTTTATCAATATCCTTTACATCCCAGGCAGCATAAAATTCTAGTGCAGTTTTGATATGCTCAGGATTTCCAATTTCCCACTGGGTATACTTGATCCCCTTTAAGTAATCAGGTTTCTCTTGCTTATTGCCCCCTACCGTTGTTGCAGATTTTGCACTGCTGTCGGCATTGCTAGCAGAATTTTCAGATTTTTTATCATTGCATGAGATTAGCAAACAAACTCCCGCAATAACCGTAATGATTCTTTTCACAAAGTTGGTTTTAGATTTGGGTGAATTTTTCAATAAAGTTGCAAATTATTAATTTTTTCGCCATCTAGGATAAGATTTTTATGCCAAGATCACTGAACAAATATTTGACCTAACAGATACCCCTCCTACTTATTACAGGTTATTCTTTGCAGCCACGATCTGCCCCAAATGATACGCATCATGTTGCAAACAACCCATGATCAACTGATAAAAAGTTTGCCCCTCTTTTGGCGACGGCTTATCCAGATTCTCCTCACGGAAAGCCTGAATGGCATTCCTCAATAAATGATAGGCTGCTTCAAAATCCAAATTGGTTTGCCGCCACTGTGCTTCCTCCATAATATCGGGCAGTAAAAAATCAGCAAATGGGGGTGGGTTATCGGATCCGGTTAGCCGGTTCACCACCCGGGTACGCCAATACGTAATATGTGAAACCAGTTCCCAGATACTATTGCTTATCCCCGGTCTTTTAAAACCAGCCCCGGCAGCATCTACCTGTTGAAGTGCTTCCTTGAAATTAATGCCTACCCAACATTGACCATGCTGCAAATCCGCAAACAGTTTTACGATGCGGTTAATTTCATTAGCCATATTTTTGTATTGATAAATGAAGATTGCTGATCAATAAGCAGTCATATATAACCAACTGGAAAACCACCAACAAAATTATATAAAAAACAACATATCCTCGGTTACCTTTACGGTGTTTCCTTGCCGTGATGAAGGACCAAAATACTTGCTTATGAACATTGAATTCAACAAAAATGAAGATGCCATGAAACGGGCATTAGGTCTGGTTAAACAACGCCTCGAGATCATTCATGAGGGCGGCGGGAAAAAATCCCTGCAAAATCAGCATGACCGAAATAAACTTTCGCCCCGGGAAAGGATCAGCTATCTCATTGATGCAGCTAAACCTTTTACCGAACTCGGCGCCTTTGCAGGCTATGATATGTATCCTGAACAAGGTGGGTGTGCAGCAGGCGGAACAGTGGCAGGCATCGGTTATGTAAGTGGCCGACAATGTATGATCGTAGCCAATGACCAAACCGTAAAAGCCGGCGCCTGGTTTCCCATCACCGGTAAAAAGAACCTGCGCATGCAGGAGATCGCCATGGAAAATCATCTTCCGGTAATCTATCTGGTAGACAGTGCCGGTGTATACCTTCCCTTACAAGACGAGATCTTCCCCGATAAAGAACATTTTGGTCGCATATTCCGCAACAATGCCAAAATGAGCGCCATGGGCATTACCCAAATTGCAGCAGTCATGGGCGCCTGTGTAGCCGGCGGTGCTTACCTGCCCATCATGAGCGACGAAACACTGATGGTAGAAGGAAACGGATCGATCTACCTGGCCGGCCCCTATCTTGTAAAAGCTGCCATTGGCGAAGATATTGATAGTGAAACCCTCGGTGGCGCCGAAACCCATAATGCCATCAGCGGCATCGCCGATTATAAATTCCCCACAGAAGAAGCTTGTTTAGATCAGATCAAAAAGATATTCGACAAATTAGGCCCCGTAAAAAAAGCGGGATTCGACCGCATAGAGCCGAAAGCTCCAAAAAATGAGCCTTCAGCCATTTACGGTATTATGGCAGAAGGCAATACCCGACCTTATGATGTAACTACCATCCTTGATTCGATCGTGGATGCCGGCAGCTTCGACCCCTTCAAAACAGATTATGGAAAAACCATCGTTTGCGGATACGCGCGAATTGACGGATGGGCCGTTGGTATTGTAGCCAACCAACGCCTGATCGTAAAAAATAAAAAAGGTGAGATGCAATTGGGCGGAGTGATCTATAATGATAGTGCCGATAAAGCAGCAAGATTTATCATGAATTGCAACCAGAAAAAGATCCCCCTTGTTTTTTTACAAGACGTGACCGGATTCATGGTGGGCAGTCGTAGTGAACACTCCGGCATCATCAAAGACGGCGCAAAAATGGTGAATGCTGTAGCCAATTCCGTGGTTCCCAAGATCACCATCATTACCGGAAACTCTTATGGGGCCGGCAATTACGCCATGTGCGGCAAAGCATACGACCCCCGATTCATCTTTGCATGGCCTACCGCTAAAATTGCTGTTATGGGTGGAGAACAGGCGGCCAAGACCATGCTGCAGATCCAGGTTGCCACCCTGAAAAAGAAAGGAGAACTCATTACACCCGAAGTGGAACAAAAATTATTGCAGGAACTGATCCAGCGATATGATGCACAAACATCTGCCTATTATGCCGCAGCACGCTTATGGGTAGACGATATTATTGATCCGGCAGCAACCCGACAGGTCATCAGTGAAGGGATCGCTGCAGCCAACCACAATCCGGATATCCCGGAATTTAAAACCGGCGTTTTGCAGGTATAATCATTAGCATCATGTCGTTTATAAAAATATATACCGATGGATCTTCGCGTGGAAATCCGGGGCCTGGTGGACTCGGCGTCATCCTCCTTTGGGGTACCCATCGCAAAGAAATATCCAAGGGTTTCCGCCTTACCACCAATAACCGCATGGAACTGCTGGCCGTGATCACCGGACTGGAAGCCATCAAAAAGAAAGACCTGCCGGTGATGATCTATTCCGATAGCCAGTACGTTGTGCGGGCCATTGAAGAAGGCTGGTTGAAAAAATGGGTCGCCACTGATTTTAAAGGAGGCAAGAAAAATAAAGATCTCTGGATGCATTACCACCGGCTGGCCATGCATATGAAAGTAAAAATGAACTGGGTAAAAGGGCATGCCGATAATCCCCTCAATAACCGATGCGATGAACTGGCTACCGAAGCGGCAGATGGAAAGCATCTGGAGCCCGATAAAGGCTATGAAGCACTGGTTAATGACTCAGACCAGCGGTAAATAAAAACAGCCCGAAACCGGGCTGTTCACGAATTATTTATTGAATTAATTTATGCTGTGGCTTTGCTGAAACTGCGCTTTTCCATTAAATAATAACCGCCAAACAATAATGAGCTGTATGCCAGATCGGTCAACAGCGATTTAGCAAGAAAAGGCAAACCGCCGATCAAACAATCCACATACCCCGCTGCATTGCTGGGATATAAATGATAGATCGGATTATCAGTCATGAAGAACACTGAATTTGATAACAGAAAGAAAACGATTGAAGCGGCAATGGAGAACCCGGCTACATTCAATACATTGATCCTTTTTAATCCAAATCCCATCACCGTGATCAATGCATAGATACCATAATGCAATAACTGACCCCAGCCCCAGAATCCGGGAGCAATACTAAATGCCTCAAATAATACATCCGACAGGAACATTGCCAACAAAGGGAGTGCAAAAGCAAGTTTTTTATTGCTGATGACGGAGCCCCCGAATAAGGCCATGCCAATGATCGGACTGTAATTGAACGGATACAGGATCAGTCTCGAAAATGCCGCTGCTACGATCATCAATGCGGCGATTAGAAATAATGAAAAATTTTGCTTACTCATTCAGGTTGCTTTGTGACAAAAATAGGCAATAATATATTTTAACAATCATTTTAAATAAGCATTTATCCTCATGCTGTTAATTACGTGATTTCTTATTTTTGAAAAATGGCAAAACACCGTCACACGGGCATTTTGGGAGAAACCCTGGCTGTTGAATATTTTTTCAACCAAGGCTACAAGATCCTGCACAGAAACTGGCGACATGCCCATTGGGAAGTGGATATCATTGCTGAAAAAGAACCCGTGCTCCATTTTATTGAAGTAAAAACAAGGAGAACAAAGCGGTTCGGACTGCCAGAAGACAACGTAAATAAAAAGAAAATGCAAAACCTGGTGAGCGCGGCAGAAGCCTTTCTTTATCGATTCCCACATTGGAAAAGAATACAATTTGATATCCTTTCAATCACGATGCTACACAATGAACCCGTGGAGTATTTTTTGATCGAAGATGTGTATTTGTGATTGCTTTTTGGAAGTTGGAGGTTGGAGGTTGGAGGAAGTTCATAGTTCATAGTTCACTTAGATTGTGACACTCTAATGTTAACGAAACCCCC
>CAIRHQ010000026.1 GCA_903878475.1 uncultured Bacteroidota bacterium
GAGGAGGGGCAGGATTCGTCAATATTTCTATTGTAGAACTTTAACTTAAATTACTTGTAACAGCTTACTTATTAGTATAAATAAAAATTATAAATTATAATATTCAAAGTAAAAAGTCCTGACATATCGGGATTGGATTAAAATAATGCAAAAGCTAGCAGCTAGCAGCCAAAAGCAAAAAAGTAAAAAATATGAAAAATAAGATAATAATAACACTATTAGTGATAGTTAGCTCACTAACGAGCATGGCCCAAGTAGGAATAGGAACCACCACTCCAAATGCTTCAGCTAAGTTAGATGTAACATCAACTTCTCAGGGGTTTTTACCTCCACGAGTTGCCTTAACTGCAACTAGTGATGCTACTACAATTAAAAATGCAGCTGGAACAAGCATTACTCCTGCAACGGGACTCTTTGTTTACAATACTGCAACTGCAGGTTTATCTCCGAGTAATGTAACACCGGGACTTTATTATTATGACGGCAGCAAATGGCAACGAATTATAAACCAACAACCAGATGCAACAATAGAATTTGACAAAGCTACACCAACTACAGCTTCAGTTGTTTTTACACCAAACACACCAGCTAGTAAGGATTATGTATATGTGAGTACCATTGATAATTCGCAATGGACCTATAATGGTTCAATTTATACTACTTACACTCCTCCTGCAAGCACCGCTTGGAATTTAGCTGGAGGAACTACTGATGCAGGAAGTAACAAAACAGGGGCTATCTCTCGAACAGGGAATGTGGGTGTGGGCCCAACCACTCCACCAATATATGGGGGTTATACTTCAATGGCTTTAAGTAATGCCACAAATGGCGGAGTATTTGATTTTATGAATGGCAGTAATAGAGTTGGGACCATTTATAATGATGCCAGTAAATTAATAATTGGAACCGTTGGAGTTACCCCCAATACTATTCCACTTGTTTTCATTGCGGGAGGTTCTGGTTCTGAAAGAATGAGGATTACGGGAACAGGCAACGTGGGCATTGGAGATAACTCACCGGCTTATAGATTTAGTGTTTTTAATAATATTTCTGGCGAATACGCTGCGCGAATCTATAATGGCAACAACTCAGGTACCGCTCATGGTCTTCTTATAAGGGCCGGATCAAATGGTACTCCTTTTGGCGCTACTATGATTGGTTTTCAGAATATTGATGGTAGCCCGATTGGCAGTATCACCCAAAATGCTTCAACAACTGTTGCTTACAATACCTCTTCCGACCGTCGTTTGAAAAACAATATTGTAAATACCCACTTTGGAATCAATGATTTGATGAAAATACAAGTACGCGATTATGTTTACAAAGCCGATGCAGGCAAAACCTTAACAACCGGTTTTATCGCACAGGAGCTGTACGATATTTTTCCAAATGCGGTAACCAAACCCGCTAAAGCCGAAGATATGTGGAGTGTAGATTATGGTAAAGTAACGCCACTGTTGGTAAAAGCCATACAAGAACAACAAGCCACCATAGAAGCTCAACAAAAACAAATTGATGAGTTGAAGAAAATGGTAGAGGGCTTGATGAAGAAATAAGTCATTATTAAAGTACAAAACAGCAAACTGACAGGGAGTAATATCCTTGTCGGTTTTAAAATACTAACACCAATAATCTAATCATGAAAAAACTAATCTTCTTATTACCCATTTTGTTTTGTTGCAATTGTGTTTGTATGCACAGGTAGGTATTGGTACTGCAACACCGGCAGCTTCTCCGCCCTGGTTCGTGGAACACGAAACAGTTTCATTTTTAACTACACACAATAGAGATTGCTTGAGGCCAGATAATAAAGAATTATTGCTTTTCCGTTTCGTGTGCCACGAACCGGGGCAAGGAAGAAGCCCCACCATTTATGATGAGGCTTTGTGGGAGTTGATCCCGAAGACTTTCAGGAAACCGCCGACCCTCCCGACTATTAGTCAGGATGCGCAAAACCAATTAGCTTTTCAATTAGTTTCCTACTTTTCCAATTCTTTATTTGTTTCTCTCTTTTTAGTGCTTCAATTTTTGAATTAAATGTTTCATAATATTTTAATTCCCATCCTTGATGATGACCAGTGTAACCTTTATGATTTGTGTTGTGTTTACGAATTCTTTCATCCAAATCATCGCCTGTAAATCCAATATAATATGAGTTTTTAATAGCGGAGAATAAGATGTACATGTAATAGTTCATATGTACAAAGAAAATGAGATGCTAGAATTCTGGAAAGAGAAAAACATCCTTTTGGACAGTTTTTTCACTGAAATTATAAGACCGAATGGTCAATCATACATAATTGTGTGCAAATACATGTAATAGAAAAAGGGTCTCATCGCTGAAACCCTTTCCTGTATTGAGTGGGAGTTGATCCCGAAAGATTTCGGAAAACCGCCGACCCTCCCGACTGCAAGTCGGGATGCGCTAAACCAACTGAGCTTACTCAAAATAAAGAAGCCCCACCATTTATGATGAGGCTTTGTGGGAGTTGACGGGGTCGAACCGCCGACCCTCTGCTTGTAAGGCAGATGCTCTAAACCAACTGAGCTAAACTCCCTTTTTAATCGGGCTGCAAATATAAGATTCAAATGCTTTCCAAACAAAAAAAACTCAAGTTTCGCCGAAATCAAAGCCTGAGCGCCTGATAGCAGATTAAATTCAATATTTCAGCACATCCCATAAAATTTTCAGCTTATTTTTGTGTAAGCCCATGGCAGAAAAAACACATACAAAAACCAGTGAGGTTACTGAAACCCTTACCCTCACCGAACCATATTATAGTTTGATCGTATGGAATGATGATGTGAATACTTTTGAATGGGTAATCGAAACCCTGGTTGATATTTGCGGTCACTCAGTAGAACAGGCCGAACAATGTGCCATCATCATCGATTCTAAAGGAAAATATGCTGTTAAAGAAGGCAGCTATGATCAGCTAAAACCCCAATGCGATGCCATCACTGAAAGAAAAATTGGCGCCACCATTGAAGTGATGGCCGGATAAATGAACTGATCAATTTATTTCAACCCAAAATTTTGAATAGTAATAACGCCTTCCCTCCCATTGACCAGGCCGATGAAGACGGATTGCTGGCCATTGGCGGTGATCTTAGCACCGAACTGCTTTTAGAGGCATATCAGCAGGGCATCTTCCCCTGGTACAATGAAGGTGACCCCATCTGCTGGTATTGTCCCGATCCACGATTTGTATTGTTCCCAAACCAACTGATCGTGAGCAAAAGCATGCGATCCATACTATCTCAAAAACGATTCCGCTTTACAATAAATAAAGCATTTGAACAGGTGATACAACAATGCAAGACCATCAAACGCAATGACCAAGAAGGTACCTGGATCACGCCAGCTATGGAAGAGGCGTATATCCGCATGCATCAACTGGGTTATGCCCATAGTGCCGAAGCCTGGCTGGGAAACAAGTTGGTGGGTGGACTCTATGGCATAAGGCTGGGCCATGTTTTTTTTGGCGAAAGCATGTTCAGCAGTGAACCCAATGCCAGTAAATTCGCTTTCATCCGCTATGTACAGCAATTGCAAAAAGAACAGGTGCAATTGATCGATTGCCAGGTGTATACCGCACATCTTGAAAGTTTGGGTGCTGTATCCATCAGTCGTAATGAATTCTCCCGCCTGCTGCTTATCCATGCCAAATAAAAATATGGGTATCAAATCATATTCTGTAGTGGGCAAAGCGTATTTTTGTGCCCATTAAAATGATGCTTATGCAATTTGAATATTCAGAAGAACAATTAATGATCCGTCAGGCCGCCCGCGATTTTGCAGTAAATGAATGCCTGCCCGGTGTGATCGAAAGAGATGAACTACAGAAATTCCCCAAAGAACAGATCGAAAAACTAGCCGACCTTGGCTTCATGGGTATGATGGTAAAGCCCGAATACGGCGGCAGCGGAATGGATACAGTGAGTTATGTACTGGCCATGGAAGAGATCAGTAAAGTTGATGCCAGTGTAAGCGTTTGCGTGAGTGTAAATAATAGTTTAGTATGCTATGGGCTTCAGGAATATGGAAACGAAGCACAAAAACAACAATACCTTACTCCGCTTGCCCAAGGAAAAAAGAACGGTGAATTGTATATCGGCGCTTTTTTACTCAGTGAGCCGGAAGCCGGAAGTGACGCCACTTCGCAACAAACCACGGCAGAAGACAAAGGAGATCATTACTTGCTTAACGGCACCAAGAACTGGATCACCAATGGCAATAGTGCCAGTGTATACTTGGTGATCGCTCAAACAGATGTGAGCAAAGGAAGTCGGGGTATCAATGCGTTCATCGTAGAAAAAAGCTGGCCGGGTGTGGTAGTGGGTGCCAAAGAAAATAAATTGGGTATCCGTGGAAGTGATACCCACAGCATATTGTTCAATGATGTGAAAGTTCCCAAAGAGAACAGGATCGGTGAAGATGGATTCGGATTCAAGTTTGCCATGAAGACACTGGCCGGCGGAAGGATCGGGATCGCCTCTCAGGCACTGGGTATCGCCAGCGGAGCCTATGAAAGAGCATTGGCTTATAGCAAAGAACGCAGGGCATTTGGCACCGAGATCATGAACCATCAGATCATCCAGTTCAAACTAGCGGATATGGCTACACGCATTGAAGCATCACGTCTCCTCTGCCTGAAAGCAGCCTGGGAAAAGGATGAAAAATTAGATTATACCCTCAGCAGCTCCATGGCTAAAGTATTTGCAAGCGAAACCGCTATGTGGACCGCCACTGAAGCCGTACAGATACACGGTGGTTACGGATTTGTAAAAGAATACCATGTGGAAAGGATGATGCGTGATGCCAAGATCACACAGATCTATGAAGGCACGAGTGAAGTGCAACGGATCGTGATTAGTAGGAGTATTTTGAAATAAAGTTGACAGTGGGGGAAAAAGTTGGCAGTTTGCAGTTAGCAGTTGGCAAAGTGCACGTTTTAAGTTATTTTAAAATGAACACCCTTTTAAACATCTCAACTTCTAAACTTCTAAACCAACTTTAAACCTTAAACTTTAAACGTTTTAAACGTTTCGTTTTCCAAACGTTCACGCATCCCCCCATGAGCATCAACCCCCATTCATACCAGCAGATATCGGCCACACTCCTTAACCGGGCCACGCTGGTAGCGGTTTCTAAAACCAAGCCGGCGGAAGATATTCAGGCTTTGTATGATCTGGGACACCGCGATTTTGGAGAGAATTATGTGCAAGAGCTGACTCAAAAATACGAGCTGCTGCCAAAAGATATTCGATGGCATTTTATCGGACACCTGCAAAGCAATAAGGTTAAATTTATCGCCCCATTCGTTCATTTGATCCATGCTGTTGATGGTCTGAGTTTATTGAAAGAGATCAATAAACAAGCACAAAAAAACAATCGTGTGATCGATTGTTTACTTCAGATCTATATCGCCAAAGAAGAAACTAAATTCGGTTTGGATGAAGCGGAACTTAAAGATCTGCTGCAATCCGGATTAGAAGGATTGAACAATATCCGCATCACCGGTTTCATGGGTATGGCCTCCTTTTCAAACGATCATGATCTGGTAAGAAGCGAATTTGCTTACCTTAAAAATTTATTGATACAGTATTTTCCGTTGATCAAAAATTCTAATCAACCTCAAGAAACATATTCCAACTTCCAACCTCCAACCTCTAACTTCCAACAAAAAGAAGTTTCGCCGTTGGTCGGGAGACCAGACGGCGGCGAATCTCCAACGCTCTCCATGGGCATGAGTGCCGACTATACCATCGCTTTGGAAGAAGGCAGTAATATGGTAAGAATCGGATCCCTGTTATTTGGCGAAAGGAATTACCCTTCCTGATATTTTTCTCAACTATTTTTCTGATTTTGTTAAAACCTTAACAAACCAATTGAATTGCGGCACGGTTTTTTGACGTTTGCATTCAGAATAATACCGCTATGCATAAACAAACATCCATACAGCATTCATTCGAGTTAGAAAAGAACCGGAAAGCATTAACCTTAACAGCCCTGTTCCTCGGTAGTTTATTAGCCGTTGCCATACTGGTCTCCTGGGAATTACCTGCCCCGCCGGCACCGCTGGCACAGGATTTCATTGAGATCAACCTCGGTAATGAAATAGAAGGTTTTGGTAAGGTACAACCCCTGATCAAAGGTGAAAAAGCACCTGCAACAGCCGAACCTACTCCTCCCAAACCATCAGTGGCTGTAGCCACAAAAGCACCCGATATTAAAACAGATGATAATCCGGATAAAGAATCAGCGCCGGTAACTAAAACAGTTAAAACACCGGTAAAGGTCACTGCTCCGGCACCAGTGGTGGTTCCCGAACCCAAACCACAGAGGCCTAAGATCGCAGGATACAGTGGCCCAAAGAACGGAACTGGCAATGGTGCTACGGAAGACAACGGTTTCCGGTATCAGGGAAACAAGCCCGGCGGTAAGGGAGATGCGGGTAACCCTAATGGTAAGCCCGATAGTTATGGAAACAATATTGGCGGCAGATCGGCCGGTGGACCACGTGTTACGCAGGGCGACCGAAAGATCGTTCGCTACTATTCATTTACCGGTGAACTGGATAAAGCCACCATCTATGCCGTTATTAAAGTTTCGGCCGACGGTCATGGTCAGTTTGCTGGCTTTGGAAGAAATTCAACCAGCAGGAGTCCGGCCTACAGCAGTGCCATCGCCGAATACCTGCGCAATATCCAGTTTGATAAGTCGGACCACGAATCGGATGTTACCGTACAATTCAACTTCAATGTGAATTAAGGATTGTAACAGAACTTTGCGCTTGTGCAGGAGCGCTTATATTTGTGGTAGTGAACTACACACAAACCATCGAGTATCTATACAAGCATCTTCCAATGTTCAGTCGCATCGGAGCGGCAGCCTACAAAGAAGATCTGCACAATACCGTGGCGCTTTGCCAGGCACTGGATAATCCGCATACAAAATTTAAAAGCATCCATATTGCAGGTACTAACGGAAAAGGTAGTACCAGTCATATGTTGGCCGCCATACTGCAGCAGGCTGGTTATAAAACCGGACTCTACACTTCCCCTCACCTACATGATTTCAGAGAAAGGATCAGGATCAATGGAGCCATGATCCCTGAAGCTACCGTGGTGGATTTTGTGCAAAGGACCATGGGCATTTGTTCGCAGATTGAACCCTCTTTCTTTGAACTTACTGTGGCCATGGCATTCGACTATTTTCAGCAGGAGCAGGTAGACGTAGCCGTTATTGAAACCGGATTGGGTGGGCGGCTAGACAGTACCAATGTGATCAATCCCATACTTTCCGTGATCACCAATATTGGATACGATCATATGAATCTGCTGGGTGATACCCTTGAAAAAATTACTGCTGAAAAAGCTGGCATCATAAAACCGGGGGTACCGGTGGTGATTGGCGAATACCTGGATATTACGAAACCTATATTCCTACAAAAAGCAACTGAAACAGGCGCTCCAATAATTTTTGCTCAGGATGAATACCAGGTAAACCGTTTACAATATGCCATGCAATCATTGGAAGTTGATATCCATCACCTGCCTAATAATATCACAGAAACCTTTACGCTCGACCTGAATGGATTATACCAGGCAAAAAACCTTTGTACGGTATTATGCGCAGAGGCTGAGTTGATCAAACTTGGATTTAAGATCAGGGAAGTTGCAGAGAAATTGGCCCTATCGCATAGTAAAAAATTAAACGGATTGGGCGGCCGATGGGAACTGATCAAAGAAAGCCCCGCCATTGTATTGGATGTGGCACATAATGAAAACGGGATACGCGAAATATTGCAACAACTGGAATATTGTGGTAATGGCAAGATTCATTTTGTGATGGGCATGGTGAACGATAAGGATATCAGTAAAGTACTTTCACTATTGCCAACAACGGCAAATTATTATTTTACTAACGCCCATATTCCCCGGGCACTGCCTTACCCAGAATTAGTAGAACAGGCGACTGCAAAGGGTTTGAAAGGAACCGGTTTCGCCGATGTGAATGATGCCATCGCAGCTGCATTGAAGCAAGCAGCTCCGGAAGACCTGATCATGGTTTGTGGAAGTGTATTTGTTGTTGGCGAAGTAAACCGTGAATTATTTTCCTGAATTCAATTTTGTGGAAGCTGAAAACAGAAAGCAAAGTAAGTTTAGGTGTTTAGGCGTTTAGGTGTTTAGGCGTTTAGGTGTTTAGGTGTTTAGGCGTTTAGGTGTTTAGGCGTTTAGGTGTTTAGGCGTTTAGGTGTTTAGGTGTTTA
>CAIRHQ010000027.1 GCA_903878475.1 uncultured Bacteroidota bacterium
AATGATATTCATGATTAGGTAATGGGCTTGATTTGCTTTGTTGGTTGATTGAAAATTCAATACAATCAGGTGCTACCGTGTACACAAACTACAAATTATTTCTATTCCACTGTAACACTTTTGGCAAGGTTCCTGGGTTTGTCTACATCCACGCCGCGGGCAACACCCATATAGTACGATAGCAATTGCAGTGGTATACAGGATAACATAGGTGCAATGATCTCATCGGCCGGTGGCACATAGAACACCTCATTGGCCAGGGCCGGGATCAGGTCATCTTCTTCGGTGATGATGGCAATCACTTGTCCTTTGCGTGCCTTGATCTCCTGGATATTGCTCACGATCTTTTCATGATAGGCATCTTTGGTGGCTACAAAAACAACCGGTAGATTTTCGTCTACCAACGCAATGGGGCCATGTTTCATTTCTGCTGCAGGATAACCTTCGGCATGGATATAAGAGATCTCCTTCAGTTTGAGTGCACCTTCCAGTGCTATGGGGAAATTGTAACCCCTTCCCAGGAAC
This sequence comes from uncultured Bacteroidota bacterium, assembly GCA_903878475.1. Taxonomy (GTDB): domain Bacteria; phylum Bacteroidota; class Bacteroidia; order Chitinophagales; family Chitinophagaceae; genus Ferruginibacter. The sequence continues at coordinate 526 of CAIRHQ010000027.1, forward strand.
AGGGCATCGGTTGCTCCTTTATATTTTTCGGCAATGGCTTTGATTGCCGGTGCATTTTTTAAAATGGCGGCTACTTTTTCCGGAACGGCTTCCAGTTCCACCAGCAGTTGCTGATAGCGTTCATCGCTGATCCTTCCTTTTTCTTTGGCAATTTTAAGGGCTACCATGGTAAGTACGGCGAGCTGACCGGTAAAGGCCTTGGTGCTGGCCACGCCGATCTCGGGACCGGCATGCGTGTATGCACCACCGTCACTGATCCTGGCAATGGAAGACCCCACTACATTCACGATGCCAAAAATGATGGCACCCTGTTCTTTTGCCCGTTCAATGGCCACAAGGGTATCGGCTGTTTCCCCACTTTGCGATATGGCAAAAATGATATCTCCTTTATTGATCACGGGGTTGCGGTAACGGAATTCGGATGCATATTCCACTTCTACCGGGATGCGGCATAATTCTTCGATGATGTATTCGGCTACCAGTCCGGCATGCCAGCTGGTGCCACAGGCCACAATGATGATGCGACCTGCATTTTTAAAATGTTCGATATTATTGGCAACCCCGCTCATGGTGATGGTACCGGCATTAGCGTCTAACCTTCCGCGTAAGCAATCATGAATGGTGAGGGGTTGTTCAAATATTTCCTTCAGCATGAAATGGTCGTATCCGCCTTTTTCGATGGCGGCCAGTTCCATATCCAGTTTTGTAACGAAGGGGGTCAACTTTTCGTTTCCCAGATTTTTGAGAATGAGTTCATTGGGTTTTACGATGGCCAGTTCATAATCGTTCACATACACTACTTCCTTGGTGTATTCCAGCATGGGGGAGGCATCGGAGCCCAGAAAATGTTCTCCTTTTCCTACGCCGATCACGAGCGGACTACCTTTTCTTGCAGCAATGATGGTATCGGGTTGGTCCTGGTCTACCAATAAGATCACATAGGCTCCGGTTACCCTTTTCAGGGCCACGCGAACGGCTTCTTCCAGATCACACTGATTATTTTCCCGGATGTCTTCAATAAAATTCAACAGCACTTCGGTATCCGTTTCACTTTTGAACACATAGCCTTTATTGCTGAGTTCTTTTTTTAACTGTGCATAATTTTCAATGATACCATTGTGGATCATGGCCAGTTTTCCGCTGGCTGATAAATGGGGATGGGCATTTACATCACTGGGTTCTCCATGGGTGGCCCAGCGCGTGTGTCCGATACCGGTATGCGCGTGCAAATTTTCTCCCAATACCGCTGCTTCAAGATCAGCAACACGTCCTTTCTTTTTATATACTTTCAGTCCCCCATTGAGCAAGGCCACTCCGGTACTATCATAACCCCGGTATTCGAGCCGTTTCAATCCGGTGATCACAATGGGGTAGGCTTCTTTAGGGCCGGTATATCCAACAATTCCACACATATAAAAAGGTTTATTTAATGGATCAGTTTATGCAGGATCAGCAACAGGATCGCCTGTCTAATATCCTTTCTGCAATTTAAACAAATTTGGGGCTACTTATTGAATTCAGGGAATCCGGATATTCTTATTTGCATTGTGTTAACTAAACCCTCACGATGGTTCATATTGGGCGGTCACAAGCAATTCAAAATATCTGTCGATCTATTTTTTAAGGACGGTTTCAAACAGATTGAATATTCGTTTGTATTCATCGGTCCAACTGCTGGGTTCCATAAAATCATGGTCTTCCATCGGGTAGGCGGCCAGGGTCCAATTGTCTTTGCCGAGTTCGATCAGGCGCTGACTCAGTTTTACGGCATCCTGGAAATTTACGTTCAGGTCTACCATACCATGGCAGATCAGCAAATGGCCTTTCAATCCGTTGGCAAAATAGTAGGGCGAACTGCGCCGGTAAGCGATGGGGTCGTTATAGGGTTCGTTCAGGATATTCATCGTGTATCCGTTATTGTAATTGGCCCAATCGGTAACCGGCCGCAGGGCTGCACCGGCTGCAAATTCATCCGGGGTGGTGAACATGGCCATCAGACTGATGAATCCACCATAAGAGCCACCATAAATGCCCACTCGGTTGGAATCTATCCCAAAGCGGTTCATCAGGTATCGTTTACCATCGAGTTGGTCGCTGAGGTCTTTGCCACCCATATGCCGGTAAATATCTGTTCTCCAGTTGCGTCCATATCCCGAACTACCGCGGTAATCGATGTCGAGTACATAATAGCCTTTATCGGCCAGTAAATTATGGAACATGAACTCATGGAAATAACTGCTCCACCATTTATGTGCATTCTGCAGGTATCCGGCACCGTGAACAAAGATCACGGCGGGTTTTTTAGGGTCGGGGTTGGAAGGCTTATACAGACGTGCATAAAGATTGGCGCCGTCTGCTGCTTTGATATTCACGAGTTCGGGGTCTCTCCAGTTGTACGACTTGAACTCATCACTCTGTGCCTTAGCCGTTACTTGTTTTGCGGTGGCTCCGGGTTTGTTTTCCTGCCAGTATAGTTCCCAGGGTTTGTTGGAATAAGAATAGAGAAAGGCCAGGTATTTTTCGTCGGGCGAAAGGCTAACATCATTGGCTCCGGTGAAGGAAGTTATTCTTTCCGCCTTACCACCGGTTACGGGTAAACGATAAAATTGTTTTTCGCCGGGGTTTACTTCATTGGTAGTGATATAAAAATACTTTCGGTTTTGAGATAGGGATGCATTTTGCACTTCATAATTGCCACTGGTAAGTGTTTGTTTTGCCCGGGTGTTCAGGTTAATACTGTAGAGATGGGAATAACCGGATTGCTCCGACTGGAACCAGAAATTATCATCGTCGATCCAGCCTTCATTTCCTCCGCCATAGCTACCGCCAATGCCGGGACCACCGATCCAGGCTTCATCGCGCTGCCGGTCGAGCAGGGTCAATGTACCTGTAGCTGGATTTAGTTGCATGATCCAACGATCTTTACAATCAGCTGAGCGAATATCCAGCACTAGATTTTTTCCAGCGGGCGACCAACTCACACGCGTAATGGCCACCGGGCGATCCGCATTGCGTTTGGTCCATTCTTCCAGCAATTTTGGATAATCGCGGGTATAATCGGGCAGGTCTTTGATGCCCGGGATCTGTGCCGTATTGACAAGGATCACCGAATCAGTTTCCCGGTTATATAAGTAAGTATCAAATTTTCTGGAACTGCCGCCCACTTTGGATCGTCCATTGAGTACATTGGTGAATCCGGTTTCTGTTACATAATCTGCCGCCACGGTATTTTTTGCTGCGCTGATCGTTTTGAAAAGCCGGTAGCTGATATATTTTCCGTCGGGACTAATACTTACACTTGATAAAGATCTGTCGTCGATATACAAAGGTTTTAAACCAACGGGCTTAGGCGCAAGTTTATTCATGGAATCAGTGGCATCACGATCAGCCTTCCTGCTGCGGAGCACATCAAAGTTCTTGAGCTGATCGTTCTTCAGCCATCGTTCCTGTTCGTTGAGTTGTTCTTTTTTATCGGCTGCCGGTGGGGCTGTACCTTTTTGAAAATTGGTGAGTTGCTGGGTTAAACCAGTGGTCATATCCCAGGCATATAAGTTTTGGTTGAGTGTGTAAACCAATTGCGTTTCCTGAAATGAGAACTGCGGATTGCTCTCCTGGTCAACGGTATTGGTTATCCGAAGGAGTTTGTGCTTTTTGATATCGGCCAGGTAGATATCCCCATCCAGGCTATACGTATATTGCGTGTATGCGTTATTGTAAGCAACCTGGGTGATGGTATGCTTCAGCAGTTCGGCGTCGGCTTTCCGGGGTGTTTGATCGGCCGGGGTGATATAGTACAGGGAATCATCGGGTTGATGGTCGGGATTCCAACTAAAAAAAAGGTGTTTCCCGTCGAAACTCCAATAAGGATTATTGGGGGAAGAACCGATCCATTTCGGGTTGCGCATTATTTTTTCTACGGATAGGCTAAGTTGGGCATGTACACAAACAGCCAGCAAGAGGCTGAGGGCCATCAGGAAGTTTTTTTTCATAAGCAATGCTATAGTTCCATTGAATATACCGGGTAACGGCAGTTCGGAGGCAGCGGATTAATTTTTAAATAGCGGCATCACGAGCAACAATAAAGATAATCCGATTAATAATATGATAGACGACCAGCCCACAATATTTGTGATGGGTTTATTCACATATTTCCCCATGATCTTTTTATCATTCACCAGCAGGATCATGCAGATCAGTACCACAGGAAGCAGGATGGCATTGATCACCTGCGACCAAAGGGATATTCCGATCAGCGGGGCATTGGGCCAAAGGATGATGGCTACTGCCAGTGCCAGGATGGTTGTATAGAGGTTATAAAATTCGGGGGCTTCGCTCCATTTTTTATCGATACCGGCTTCAAAACCAAAGGCTTCGCATACATAGAAAGCGGTAGCCAGCGGCAGAATGGTTGCCGAAAAAATAGAGGCAATGAATAATCCGAATGCGAATACAAAGGAGGAGATATTTCCCGCCAGCGGTTTCAGCGCGATGGCAGCATCTTTGGCTTCATTGATGACGATGCCATGGTCGTGCAGGTTGGAGGCACAGGCTACCATGATGAAAAAAGCGACAACCACTGTGGCAACACAGCCCACAATAATATCGATCATCACGAATTTATATTGTTTGATCTTCAGTCCTTTTTCAATTACAGAAGATTGCATATAGAACTGCATCCAGGGGGCGATGGTGGTACCCACGATACCGAGCACCATGGTTAGGGTAGTGGAATTCATTTTAATATCGGGCCTGATGATCGACTTGCCGATCTCGCCCCATTGTGGTTTTCCCATCAATGCCGATATCACATAAACGAGTAGTGACAAAGAGAAGATCAGGAAAACTTTTTCGGCGATCTTATAATTTCCTTTTACCACCAGTACCCAAATAATAATGCCCACGATGGGTACCGAAATATATTTACTGATGCCCAGCACTTCCATACTACCGGCCACACCCGCAAATTCGGTGGTGGTATTGCCAATATCGGCGATGAGCAGTCCGATGAAAATGAAAAATGTGATCTTCACCCCGGCGTTCTCTCTGATCAGATCGGCTAGTCCTTTACCGGTAACGATACCCATACGGGCATTCATTTCCTGGATCACCATCAATACAATAAAAGAAGGGATCAGGGTCCAGATGAGGTTATATCCATACAAGGCACCGGCCACAGAATAAGTGGTAATACCTCCTGCATCATTGTCCACACTGCCGGTAATGATACCTGGTCCCAGTATAGCCAGGAACATAGAGATATTCCGCAATAAATTCTTTCTGTTACTTCTTTTTAGCATGTCAGTTCCTTCCTAATTATTTTGTTCTGCGTTTACCGATCAGATCTTCCAGGATATCATCAACCACTACCATGCCCGCCAGTACTTCGTCTTCATAGATCACCGGAACGGCCAGTAAATTATATTTTGAAACGATTTCGGCGAGTGAATCAAGCGGATCTTCATCATACACACTGATCGGTTTCTTCTTCATGATCTGTTTCAGCAAGGTATCGGGTTCGGAGATCAACAGGTCGCGCAGCGAAACGGTGGCCACCAATCGTTCTTTTGAATCCACGATGAAAAAATTATACAGCAATTCCATATCCGGCTTTTGCTGTCTGATCTGCATGAGCACATCCTTTACCGCAGAATGCTGATTGAAGGAAAGTACATCGGTCGACATGATACTACCGATCTCGGTATTCGGATATTCAAGCAGTTCCCTTACTTCATCGGAGGTTTCTTTTTCCATTTCCTCCAGCAGGGCTTCTGCGCGCCGGTCTTCCAAACGGTCAATGATATCCGCCGCTTCATTGGCCGGCATTTTCTCGAGTACGTCGGCCGCTTTTTCTACCGACAGGTTCTCAATGATATGTACCTGTTCATGGTCTTCCAGTTCTTCCAATACATCGGCTGCCTTCTCCAGATCAAGAGAAGAGAACACGGTTGTTTTGGAAGACTTACCGAGTTCTTCAATGATATCCGCAACATCGGAAGGGTGTAAAGTATGAAGTCTGGATTGTGTTTTAGACAGTTTTATGTTGAGGTTGCTGAAGTCAACAGCTTCAATATCATCCCAGAGGATATATTTGGAAGATACCCTTCCGCGGAACAGTTTTACAATGAATTTGACCGATTTTTCAATGCCGATCCTGCGCAACAATCCTTCCATGCCCACATCTACCGCGATGGCATAGGCGCCATTAGAAATGGCCACCATACGGATATCGTTTACGCGTACCAGTTTGCGGCCGGTGATATCCACGATCTGTTTGTCGAGTATGTTTGCTTTTAACAGCATGCCATCGGAAAACAGTTCGGGTTGAACATCGTGGAGCGACTGACATTGCACTTTATACTTGGTACCAAATTTTACGATCTGTAATTCGGTGAATTGAACATGCCTTTTTTCTCCTCCGGTTTTGATGATGATGCCGGCGATCTTGGGGCGGGCAGCTTCTTCTTCATTGTGTGGCGCAGCTTGTACCCACACATCGGATATGCTGCCAAGGATATTCTCCCGGGCATCAAAGATGTCGCAGCCAAGCAGTCTACTGAAGAAAAATGTGGTTAAATGCCTCAAGAAATACCTCCTTATTTTGCGGGATCAAAGGAAGCAGCATGAAAGAAGCGGCCCTTAAGCCCGGTGGTTGTAATGTAATGTTTTCGTCTCGCCCTCGTCCATGTGGATGATATATAATTTGCGGCAAAGTAAGCGAATAAATCCCGTGCAAAAAAACATGATAGCAACTATTCTTATGTTTATCGGGTTAATCCAGTTGGTTAAGCATCAAGTAGCCGCGATTTATTCTTTTGTGACGTAATTTAGCTTATTAAATATGAATTTATTGTTATGCTTAAACCATATCTTTTTATTGAGAAAACAGCGGATCGCGGGCGCGGGGTTTATACAAGAGAACGCATCCCGGCTGGTACGGTGATCGAGGTTTCGCCGGTGATCGTGATGGAGCAGAAGGACCGGCCCATGCTGGACCAGACCCTTCTGCATGATTATATATTTGAATGGGGGAAGAACAAAGATCAATGTTGTATGGCACTTGGACTGATCCCCATGTATAACCACAATTACAAAAGCAATTGCGAGTATTTTATGGATTTTGAGGATGATTCCATTTTTGTGAAGACGGTTCGGGTGATCGAAAAAGGGGAGGAACTCACGATAAATTATAATGGCGACTGGAACAATCCGGCCAGGGTTTGGTTTGAAGTGAATAAATAATCGGGATTTTGCGGAAATGAGCGATTACATTTGATGATAAATTTGAAACGATGAATGATCTATTTCACAATGGTATAGTGCAGATCGTATTGCGTTGCATCGCCGTTTATTTTTTTGTGATCATCGCGATCCGCGTGTTCGGCAAAAAGGAATTGGCCCAGTTGTCGGTGATCGATCTGGTTTTTATTTTACTCATCAGCAACTCAGTGCAAAATGCCATGGTGGGCCCCGATACTTCTTTATTGGGTGGAGTGGTTGCAGCCTTATCATTATTTGTGGTCAATTATATTTTGAAGCATGTGTTATACAGGAATAAGTTTGCCAATGAATTGCTGCAGGGCAAGGCATTGGTACTCGTGTATAAAGGCCAGCTGAATCCTGAAAACCTGAATAAGGCTGCCATCACTTTTGAAGAACTGGATGCGGCGATCCGTGAGCATGGGGTGGAAGACCTGCGTCATGTTGATCTGGCTGTGCTGGAGGTAGATGGAAATATCAGCGTGATATCGGATGATTTTAAAAGCAGGAGTGCCCATCGGGTGGCGTCTATCGGTGCCCGAAGGAAACATAAGTTCAAGGGCAGGGTAGGTGGGGCTTAGGGAAAATAAAAAAAAGCGAAACAAATGTTCCGCTTTCCAAATCGATTCATAGAAATAATTTATGCCTGCTCGATCAACTGAATTTCACAAGCGATCCTCACTTCGTCACTTACCACTATACCACCAGTTTCTGTAATCACATCCCATGTCAACCCAAAGTCTTTGCGGTTGATCTTACCATTAATAGTAAAGCCTGCCTTTGTATTGCCGTATGGATCTTTCACCACACCTCCGAATTCAACAGAAAGTTTTATTGCCTTGGTGGTATCTTTGATGCTGAGGTCGCCGGTTAATTCATAAGAACCATCTCCGTCTACTTTTTCAAATTTGGTAGCGGTGAATTTGATCTGCGGGTATTTTTCTGCATCAAAGAAATCTGCACTTTTCAGGTGTCCGTCGCGTTGCTCATTGTTGGTAGAAATAGAATTTACATCGGCCGTGAAATTTACAGAGGCTTTTGAAAAGTCTTCATCTTCTGTGGTAGTATTCACTTGAAAAGTATCGAAGCTGCCGCTTACGTTTGTGATCATCAGGTGTTTAATCTTGAAGTGAACTTCACTGTGCGTGGGGTCGATGACCCAGTTTTTAGTTGCCATAATATTTTAAATTTTGACAAAGATACAAAATAATCAATGTTTAAACATTAAATATTTGTTAAGTCAAAAAAAATCCCGCCAAATAGACGGGATGAAGAGGAGTATGCATTTAACTTGACGGCCTGAAGAACAGACGTACAAGGGTTTTACGGGTTACTTCCGGCTTTCAAATTCCTTGCGGATAATATTGAGCGCGGCGCCGGCTTTGAACCATTCGATCTGCTGGGCATTGTAGGTATGGTTTACGGCAATGGTTTCATTGCTGCCATCGGCATGGTTCAGCACTACCTGCAATTGCTTATTGGGGGCAAATGCCAGCAGTCCTTCAATGTCTATGCTGTCATCTTCCAGGATCTTATCATAGTCTTCCTTATTGGCGAAGGTAAGTGCCAGCATTCCCTGTTTTTTCAGGTTGGTTTCATGTATCCGTGCAAATGATTTCACCAGTACGGCCCTTACACCCAGGAACCTTGGTTCCATGGCGGCGTGTTCTCTTGAAGAACCTTCACCATAATTTTCATCTCCTACTACGATGGTGCCAACACCTGCCGCTTTATAGGCACGTTGTGTAGTGGGTACCGGTCCGTATTCGCCAGTGAGTTGATTTTTTACGCTATCAGTTTTTTCGTTGAAGAAATTAATGGCACCGATCAGCATATTGTTGCTGATATTATCCAGGTGGCCGCGGAATTTCAACCATGGACCCGCCATAGAGATATGGTCGGTAGTACATTTTCCTTTTGCCTTGATCAATAATTTTAATCCATTGAGATCGGTACGTTCCCATTCCTGGAAGGGTGCAAGCAACTGAAGTCTTTTGCTTTCGGGCGAAACGATCACCTGAACATTACTGCCGTCTTCTGCAGGTTTTTGGTAACCGGCGTCTTCTACAGCAAAACCTTTAGCCGGCAGTTCGTATCCGGTAGGCGGATCCAGTTTTACCATTTCACCTTTATCGTTCATCAGCGAATCGGTAAGCGGATTGAAATTAAGATCGCCGGCAATGGCCATGGCGGTTACTATTTCAGGACTGCCCACAAACGCGAAGGTATTGGGGTTGCCATCGGCACGTTTGGCAAAATTCCTATTGAAGCTATGAACAATGGTATTCTTTTCTTTTTTATCGGCTCCAACACGATCCCACATTCCGATACATGGTCCGCAGGCATTGGCAAAAACAGTAGCGCCAATTTTATCGAACACACCCAAAAATCCATCCCTTTCAATGGTGTACCGAACCTGTTCAGAACCCGGGGTGATGGTGAATGCAGCTTTTAAGGTCAATCCTTTATCGGCTACTTGCTGGGCCAGACTAACGGCCCTGCTGATATCTTCATAAGAAGAGTTTGTGCAACTACCGATCAGCCCTACTTCAATTTTTGTAGGCCATCCGTTTTCGGCAGCAGCAGCTTTCATTTTAGAAATAGGCGTAGCCAGGTCTGGTGTAAACGGACCATTCAAATGTGGTTCCAGTTCACTCAGGTTCAGTTCGATCACCTGATCAAAATATAGTTCGGGGTTAGCATATACTTCGGGATCGCCGGTAAGGTCGGCTTTAACGGCATCGGCCAATTCAGCAATTTCGGCACGGCCTGTAGCTTTCAGGTAGCGGCTCATACTTTCATCATATCCGAAAGTAGAAGTAGTGGCACCAATTTCGGCACCCATATTACAGATGGTACCTTTTCCGGTACAACTCATACTGGTTGCGCCTTCTCCAAAATATTCCACTACCGCTCCGGTACCGCCTTTTACGGTAAGGATGCCGGCAACTTTCAGGATCACATCTTTTGGAGCGGTCCAGCCATTTAATTTTCCCGTTAATTTAATACCGATCAGTTTCGGCATTTTCAATTCCCATGGTAGTCCGGCCATTACATCACAAGCATCAGCACCACCTACACCAATGGCGATCATGCCCAGTCCACCAGCATTCACCGTATGGCTATCTGTACCGATCATCATGCCTCCGGGAAATGCATAATTTTCTAACACTACCTGATGGATGATACCCGCGCCGGGTTTCCAGAAACCAATTCCATATTTATCAGAAACGGATGCCAAAAAATCATACACCTCACTGCTTTCATTTACGGCTCTGTCTAGATCGGTCTTGCTATTCACTTTGGCTTCGATCAGGTGATCGCAATGTACGGTAGAAGGTACTGCTACCTTGGTTCTGCCACTCTGCATAAATTGTAGCAGGGCCATCTGTGCGGTTGCATCCTGCATGGCTACACGGTCGGGTGCAAAATCCACATAATCCTTACCTCTTTCAAAAGCGGCAGTGGCTTCTCCCTGCCAAAGATGGGCGTATAATATTTTTTCGGTTAACGTCAGTGGTTTTCCGGTGGACTTGCGGGCTGCAGCCACACGTGAACTAATTCCACTGTACAATTTTTTGATCATTTCGATGTCGAATGCCATGGTGTTGTTTTGAAGATGAAGAGCTAACTATAATTTTTCGAAAACGGGGGAGGGAAAGGGTTCTTTCCGGGAAAGGATTTGAAGCTATGCGATAACAACCTGTGCTTTCCGTTTTCCCCAACCGATTCATTGCTGAATTGGATGGCAAAATTACAAAAAAACGGGCATTAATAAATGGCTGCAATGAGATAAAATCTACTTAATTTAGCAATATGAACAAGTTTAAGGATTTTATTGAGTGGCATGTGTTTGGCGTATGTACCGCCATCGGCGAAAAAATGGGGGTGGCCAGTTCAACCATCCGCAAATACTTTATCTATATATCTTTCCTCACCATGGGTTCGCCCGTGATCATTTATCTTTTTGTGGCCTTCTGGATGAATGTGAAGCGCTATATCTTCAATGCCAAGCGCAATCCGGTACGGTACCTGTAAGCTTCAGGTTAAATCGCTTTTTTTAATCGCACTAATTTTTCGAGCAAGGGCTCCAGCAAATGCAGGGGCAGCATATTGGCACCATCACTTTTGGCTACAGCCGGGTTGGGATGGGTTTCAATGAAGAGTCCGTGCGCTCCTGTAGCAATAGCTGCTTTGGCGATGGTTTCTATCAGTTCGGGATTGCCGCCAGTAATACCGGCCGATTGATTGGGTTGTTGCAGGGAATGGGTACAGTCCATCACCACCGGAACGCCATGTGCCGCCATCCAGGGAATATTTCGGTAATCAACGATCAGGTCCTGGTATCCAAAGCTATTACCCCTTTCCGTTAGTATCACCTGGTCATTGCCGGCCTGTTTAATTTTTTCTACGGCAAATTTCATGGAGGGGCCGCTTACAAACTGTCCTTTTTTTACATTCACGATCTTGCCAGTGGCTGCAGCAGCCAGTAGCAGATCCGTTTGCCGGCATAAGAATGCAGGGATCTGCAACACATCTACATAGTTTGCCGCCAGGGCAGCTTCGGCAGCCGTATGAATATCGGTAGTAGTGGGTAATGAAAATGTTTTTCCTGCCCGGTTGATCAGTTCCAATGCCGTTTCATCGCCGATGCCGGTAAATGAACTGGCACTGGTACGGTTGGCTTTGCGGTAAGAAGCTTTAAATACATAGGGAATGCCCAGCCTTTTGCAGATGCCCGATACTTTTTCTGCGATCTCCATCACCATATTTTCGTTCTCCACCACACAGGGGCCTGCGATCAGAAAGAACTGATCGGGGGAATAGGTTTGCTTTGTAAAAATGTTTTCCAGGTATTTTTCCATGGCGCAAAGTTACGATGTAAAATTGATTGGCTGCACCGGAACCGGAACATCATGATTTTACCGGTAATTGTGTAAAAAATTAGTGTAATTCAACGATTTCTTTGAAATTCGCGGAATAAATATTCAATCATGGCAAAAGAAAAGATCCTGGTCATTGGCGCAAGCGGTCAAATAGGTGTAGAACTCACGCTGGCCCTTCGTAAAATTTATGGCGATGCAAATGTGGTGGCATCTGATCTGCGCGAAGAAAATATTTTGTTGAAAGGTACCGGGCCCTATGTTAGTCTGGATGTAATGAACAAAGAAATGTTGCATGTGCAGGTGATCCGCCAAAACATTACCCAGATCTATTTGCTGGCGGCCATCCTTTCGGCTACCGGAGAAAAAAATCCTAACCTGGCCTGGAGCCTGAATATGCAAAGTCTGCTCAATGTGCTCGATATTGCCCGTGAAGAAAAACTGAGCAAGGTATATTGGCCCAGTAGCATTGCGGTATTTGGCCCAACCTCACCCAAACAAAATTGTCCGCAACAAACCATCATTGAACCTTCTACGGTATATGGCATCAGCAAGTATGCCGGCGAATTCTGGTGTAATTATTTCCACAATCGGTACGGTGTGGATGTGAGGAGCATGCGGTATCCCGGACTGATCAGTTATAAATCTGAGCCCGGAGGCGGCACTACCGATTATGCCGTGGAAATATTTTACAAGGCGAAGCAGGATAAAAAATACGAATGTTTTTTAAGAGAGGATACCTATCTGCCCATGATGTATATGAATGATGCCATCAGGGCAACCATTGAACTGATGGAAGCCGATGCCAAATCGATCAGTGTAAGAACATCCTATAATCTTTCGGGTATGAGTTTTTCGCCAAAAGAAATTGCTGCCGAGATCAAGAAACATATCCCAGAGTTTTCCATTTCTTATAAGCCCGACTACCGCCAGCCAATAGCCGATAGCTGGCCGCAAAGTATTGATGATTCCGTTGCCAGAAAAGATTGGGGTTGGAAAGAAGCCTATGATCTGGAGTTGATGGTTACTGATATGCTTCAAAATATTTGAGGACAGTAATATCCTTTTAGGGTTTAGGTTGTGAAAATCTTCAAACTGGTGGACTTGTCTCCTAAGCCACCTGCTAAATTATATGTATAATTAATT
>CAIRHQ010000028.1 GCA_903878475.1 uncultured Bacteroidota bacterium
AACCAATACACCCATGACCACAACACTTGGATGGGCATGTGGGATGGCCAGATCGATCAGTTCAGGTTATACGGAACGGTATTGACTGGTGCAGAGATTACTTCTCTGTACAACAGTAAAAGATAATTTGTTGTATTCTAGTATGTGAAGCGTACGCTGGAAGTCGTCTTCGACAAGCTCAGACTGACAGCTTTGTTTCATGTTGATGTCACTTCGATGTCACTCTGAGCTTGTCGAAGAGTTGACGAAGAGTTGACGAAACATTAACAGCATGCTGCAATTAATAAGGATGTCGTTTTAATAACACAACATTTTTAAGTCGTTCTAGCATATACCGCTTTATCTAAAAAGGGCTGACAAGTTTTGGTCAGCCCTTTTTAAATGGAGCCATTTCTGAAACAAAACTATAGATTGGGTAAATAGTTCACCGAATGCGTAACCTGGTTAAATATCGTTCTCTTACCATAACATTTACCAGTATTTTATTATGTACGCTTTTTTTTACCCGATGTATCAATAGCGGGACAGAAAAACAGCTTGCTTCAAAGGCGCCCGCCTTCAACCAGTTTGCCGGATCTGCATCCTGTGCCAACTGCCACAAAAATATTTACAGCACACATATCAATACGGCTCATTTTCATACTTCCGAGATCGCCTCGGCCAAGAATATCATGGGCAGTTTTGATACCGGAAAAAATACCTTCGTCTTTAATAATGGGGCTACGGTAGCCATGGAAAAGAGGCCATCCGGTTTTTTTCAGGTAGCCTATATCAATGGTGCCGAAACAAAAAGTCAGCGTTTCGATATTACCATTGGCTCGGGCACCAAGGGGCAATCCTATGCTACTTGGGCCGGACAAATGTTGCTGCAGCTTCCTATAACTTATTTTACCAGTGCTGATCAATGGTGTAACAGTCCTGGCTACCCGAACAAGGTCGCCTTTAACCGGCCCATCACTTCCCGCTGCCTTGAGTGTCATGCTACTTTTGCCACTACCATTCCCGGGAACGGAAAAGAACCAGAGAAATTCAACAGCAAACAAATGATCTGGGGAGTGGATTGTGAAAAATGCCATGGGCCTGCCGCCCAGCATGTGGCCTATCAAACCGAGAACCCTAACGAAAAGAAAGGAAAATTCATCATCAATCCTGCCAGCTTTACACGGCAGCAAAGTTTGGATCTGTGTGCGCTCTGTCATGGAGGCCGCTTACAAAAATCAAGACCCTCTTTTCAATTTACTGCCGGCGATAAACTGGCTGATTATTTTCTGATCGACAGCACCGCCAAAGATGTAAATGGAATTGATGTTCATGGAAATCAATCCGGCTTATTAACAGCAAGTCGTTGTTTTTTGAAGAGCAATACGCTCACCTGTGTAACTTGTCATAATACCCACGAGAATGAGAAAGGAAAAACAGCTTTGTTCTCGCAACGCTGTACCGGTTGCCATAACAATAAGCATGCAGATGCGCTGAACTGTAAAATGACCGCTTCTATTGGATCCGGCATTGAAAACTTTTGCACGGCCTGCCATATGCCACAACAGCCATCCATGGCCATTGCGGTGTTATTGCCCGGAAAGGGATTGCCTACACCGGCTACCATGCATACCCATTTGATAAAAGTTTATCCTGAAGAAACCCAGAAGATCTTGGCTTATATCAAGCAATCTGCCGGGAAATGATCAGGATCGTATATAAAATAAGTGTTGCTATATGAAAAAGGAAACCACGATGCCTGCTAAAAAGAAAATTTATTTACTCCTGCTGCTTACCCTTGTGCTGTTTACTGCCTGCAAAAAGACCAAAACCCAGTTTACGAGTTTGAAGTCTTCCGATACGCATGTAAAATTTGCCAATAACCTCGAAAAGCAAAAGCAATTCAGCATTTTATATTATCTCTATTATTATAACGGTGGAGGAGTAGCCATTGGCGATATCAACAATGATGGTTTGCCCGATCTGTATTTTACTGCCAGCAATAAAGGCGGCAATAAACTTTACCTCAACAAGGGTAATTTTCAGTTTGAAGATATCACCGATAAAGCAGGGGTGGCCGGCACAGCCGATTGGAGCACGGGTGTTACCATGGCCGATGTGAATGCTGATGGACTGCTGGATATTTATGTATCAACCGTAAGCAACCGCTATGGATTGCAGGGGCATAATGAATTGTTCATTAATAAAGGCAACAATACATTTACGGAGGAATCAGAAAAATATGGTTTGAATACTTCCTGCCTCTCAACCCAGGCCGTGTTCTTCGATTATGACCAGGATGGTGACCTGGATTGTTTTATTCTTAACCAGTCGCACCACCCACACGCCAATATTGTGGATACCAGCAACAGAAGAATATATGATTCATTGTCGGGCGACAGGCTCTATCGAAATGATATAAAAACCACTGGTAAATTCACCGATGTATCTGCATTTGCCGGAATATCACAAAGTAATCTGGGGTACGGACTGGGCATTGCTGTGGCCGATATGAACAATGATGGTTGGGATGATATTTATATTGGTAATGATTTTCATGAGAATGATTATTATTATATCAATAACGGTAATGGAACATTCACAGAAAGCGGTGCAAAACATTTTAAACATTATAGCCGGTTCAGCATGGGCAATGATGTGGCCGATTATAATAATGACGGACAGCCCGATGTGGTAACCGTTGACATGTTGCCACCCGATGAAAAAACATTGAAGACCTATGGCAGTGATGAGAACCCGGATATCTATAAAGTAAAACTGGAACTGAACGGATACCAGAAACAATATTCAAAGAATTGTTTGCAAAGGAATAATGGCGGCGGAAAAAATTTCAGTGAAACCTCATTATTATCAGGTGTATCGGCTACCGACTGGAGCTGGGCTCCGTTATTCGCCGATTTCGACAATGATGGCAGTAAGGATCTTTTCATTTCCAGTGGCATCGTGAAACGCCCTGTTGATCTGGATTATATCCGTTTTGTATCTGACCTGGAAATGAAAAAAGGGATGAACAGAACCGATAAATATGATGACCAGGCCATCGCCAATATGCCCGATGGAAGTTCGCATCCATATTTTTTCAAAAATAATGGAGGGATGAATTTTACCGATGTAAGCAAGGGATGGGGAACAGGAAATATGAAGGGTTATTATACCGGTGCTTCTTATGCCGACCTCGACAATGATGGTAATCTAGATGTGGTGATCAACTGCGTAAATAGTGAAGCAGTTATTTTAAAGAACAATGCAGCAGCCAAAAAATCGATCAGCATCGGATGTAAGGGCAATGACCAGAATACATTTGGGATTGGTGCCAAGGCATGGTTGTATACCGGAAATAAAATTCAATACCAGGAGCTCATGCTTACCCGCGGATTTCAATCTTCGAGCGAACCCCGTATGCATTTTGGATTGGATAGCCTTAAATCAATTGACAGCATATTGATCGTATGGCCCGACCAGAAATTTCAGATATTGAAAAATGTTCTTGTAAATGGTAAGCTTGATGTAAAACAGTCTGAAGCTGCCGGTCAGTTTCATTACGAAGCTTATTTCCCTCCTAAAAAACAAATGTTTGAAGATATTACCAGCCTGTTGGGTATAAAATGGACCCACAGTGAAAATGATTTTTTTGATTTTAATAAGCAGTACCTGATCCCCCATGAATTATCTACCCGCGGACCAAAGATTGCGGTAGCCGATGTGAATAAGGATGGACTCGAAGATTTTTATGTGTGCGGAGCATCGATGCAGGCAGGCGTATTGTTCATGCAAACCAAAGATGGAAAATTCAAGGAATCGGCACTAACAGTTACCAGCCGGATGAGAGCCACTGAAGAAACAGATGCTTTGTTCTTTGATGCCAATGGGGATGGATGGCCCGACCTGTATGTGATCAGTGGAGGCAATGAATACGATGATGATAATCCTGCATTGAAAGATAACTTATACCTCAATGATGGAAGGGGAAACCTGGTACAGGCGCTCAATAATATTCCCAACATCAAAAAAAATAAATCCTGTGTAGTAGCAGCGGATGTTGATAAGGATGGCGATATAGATCTGTTTGTGGGCGGACTGGCAGATGCAACACAATATGGAATTGCCCAGCCATCTTATTTATTATTGAATAATGGAAAAGGAAGTTTCACCCAGGCAAGTACCGGAATCATAAAATTGGATAGTCTGGGTATGGTCACCACTGCCTCATTTGCCGATGTGAACAATGATGGCTGGCCCGATCTGATCGTGGCAGGAGAGTGGATGTCGGTGAAAATTTTCATCAACCATCATGGAATATTTTCTGCTGAAAATATCAATCAATCTACCGGTTTGTGGCAAACAATCTCTGTAACTGATGTTAATGGAGATGGATTCCCCGATATCCTGGCCGGAAACTGGGGGCATAATTCGAAACTATATTCGGGGAAGAACGGACCGGTAAAATTATATGTGAAGGATTTTGATCATAATGGATCTGTAGAGCAGGTAATGGCCTATACCATTGACGGCGTAGAATATACTTTCCTTTGCAAAGATGAGCTGGAACGTTCATTGCCAGTGCTTAAAAAAGCATACCTCAGCTATGGGGAAGTGGCCGGAAAATCAGTACAGTACCTGTTCTTCGACTTGTTTAAAGACTATGTTGAATTGAAGGCTGAAACATTGGGTTCCTGCTGTTTTATCAATAATGGCAAGGGTGGTTTCACGCGGGTTGACCTGCCGGATGAATTACAACTGGCACCTGTGTTTTCCTTTCTACCTTTACCGGTGAATGGCAAGGCTGAATTTATTGCTGCCGGTAATTTTTATGGGGTGATCCCTTATGAAGGAAGATATGACGCATTGATGCCAACTGCCTTTTCGTTCAATAAAACAGGCAATGCCTGCGATATCATTGCCAATCATGCGCCATGGCAGGAAGGAGAGATCAGAGACGCCAAATGGGTAAAACAAGCAGGTGGCAAACAAGTACTGGTGGTAGCCAGCAATAACAGTGCTCTGGGATTTTTTAAAATAAATCCATAAGGAATCAGGCATAAGATTTTTTAATGATAAAGGAATAGTATGAGAAAGCTAATCGTAATGACAGTGTTGGTAATAATGGTATTATCAGCGTGCAAACAACAGGGTTACAAAGATCCATTCCAGGATCCATTTATCTTTTCAAAAACCGTTAAGGCATTGAATGAGGTGGTGATGCAAAATAATTTTCCACCCATTATCGCCAGCAGGAATTATACCTATGCCGCCATTGCGGCATATGAAGTGATGGCGTTGGGCGATCATCGGTTTCAATCGCTGGCAGGGCAGATCAAACATCTTCCACCAGTCCCCCCGCAGGATACCCTGCAGGTGAATTTCAACTACGCTTCCCTGTTAGCCTATTGTAAGGTGGGTCAGGCTGTAACCTTTCCGGAAGGAAGCATGACTGCCTATGTAAACGGCCTCGATTCGATAGCGGATGCAGCGGGGATGGATGCCGTGATGAAACAGGCCAGCAAAAAACTGGCCGATTCAGTTGCCAATCATATCCTGCGCTGGAGCAAAAAAGATAATTATGCGCAAACCCGTACGGCCGAAAAATATAATATCACTCAAACCGATGGTCGATGGGTGCCTACACCACCCATGTATGCACAGGCATTGGAACCACATTGGAAAGAGATCCGTACCATGGTGATGGATAGTGCCAGTGAGTTCACACCTCCACGCCCACCGGTATTTGACATGAAAGACAAAAGCAGTAAATATTATACCGAAGTACTGGCCGTAAAAAATACTGGCGATAGTTTAACAGCTGAGCAAAAACATATTGCCGATTTCTGGGATGATCTGGGTAACCGCACCATGGTAGAAGGACATGTGATGTTTACGGCAAAAAAATTCTCTCCCCCAGGCCACTGGATGAATATTATCGGTATTGCCTGCAAGAATGCACATGCAGATTTTTCAACTACCGTATATGCCTATGCGAAAACAGCTATTGCCTCATTTGATGCTTTTATCCAGTGTTGGGATGAAAAATACAGAAGCAATGCGGTGCGGCCCGAAACGGTGATCAACAAATACATGGATCCTAACTGGCGTCCTTATTTGCAAACGCCACCCTTTCCTGAATATACCTGTGGGCATAGTACGGTATCTTCTTCAGCCGCCGCAGTGCTAACAGATATTTTTGGCGATAATTTCGCTTATACCGATTCTTCAGAATTAGAGTTTGGTATTGCCAACCGAAATTTCACTTCTTTCAAGCAGGCGGCCAATGAGAACAACTGGGCCCGATTCTATGGAGGCATTCATTTTCATAATTCATGTTTGGTGAGTACTGAATACGGCAATAAAGTGGGAGAATTGGTAATCCGAAGATTAAAAATGAAGCGATAATGCGGAAGATTCATTTTGATACAAAAAGCATTTTGATCCTTCCTTTTTTTGCCCTGTTCGGGCTGGGTGATTGTTCAAAAGGGAGTAATAATACTGGTGGTGGTGGAACCAATCCTCCGCCAGCAAACAATGATATGGATTGCTGGATGACAAAAGCAGACCAGTCGGTATTGTTACAGAAACAATCACAGACACTCTCCTTTACTACGATACCCAACAGCAACAACATCATCACTGTTGATGATGTGACAAGTTATCAAACAGTTGATGGTTTTGGATTTACTTTTACCGGAGGAAGTGCATTTCTCTTGAATCATATGGATGCTGCATCGAGGGCTTCCTTGCTGAATGAGTTATTTGGCAATACCGGTAATTCGATCGGGATCAGTTATCTGCGCATCAGCATCGGCGCATCGGACCTGAACAGTTCGGTGTTTACCTATGATGATATGCCTGCCGGACAAACCGATCCCAATATGACGAATTTTAATTTGTCGCTCGATACGGTTGATATGGTGCCTGTGTTGAAACAAATTTTAACGATCAATCCCAATATTAAAATTCTGGGTTCTCCCTGGACTGCTCCGGTATGGATGAAGGATAACGGAAGCTCGGTAGGGGGTAGTTTGCAGCCGGCGAATTATGCAGCCTATGCAAAATATTTTGTCAAGTATGTACAAGCCATGGCAGCGAAAGGAATTGCCATTGATGCCATTACGGTACAAAATGAGCCCCAGAATCCGGGAAATAACCCGAGTATGGTGATGACGGCCGCACAGCAAGCAGATTTTATTAAGAATAACCTTGGGCCAGCATTCCAGGCTGCAAGTATTCGAACAAAAATAATTCTATGGGATCATAATTGCGATAATCCTACTTATCCGATAACAGTATTGAATGATGCTACAGCACGCCCATTCATTGATGGATCCGCATTTCATTTGTATGCTGGTGATATCAGTGCTTTATCTACGGTGCACAATGCGTATCCTGATAAGCAATTGTATTTTACAGAACAATGGACAGGGTCCACCGGCAGTTTCGATGGCGACCTGAACTGGCATACCAAAAATGTGATCATCGGTTCTATGCGCAACTGGAGCAGGAATGCACTGGAATGGAATTTATGCAGTGATCCGTTTTACGGTCCACATACTGCTGGTGGCTGCACCCAATGCAAAGGGGCTGTTACCATCAATGCGTCTGCATACAGCAGGAATGTGAGCTACTATATCATTGCACAGGCTTCCCGATTCGTTCCCGCAGGCTCTGTGCGGATCGCCAGCAATCTGGCTACCAATTTGCCAAATGTGGCATTCAAAACGCCTACGGGGAAAAAAGTATTGATCGTGCTAAATGAAAATTCGAGCACCGAAAATTTTAACATCAGCGATAAAGGCAAATGGGTATCCACTTCACTTCCCGGAGGAGCAGTGGCAACTTTTATATGGTAAATCTTAATCAACAATTCGCACTATGAAAAGAAATTGCATCAGGTTAACAGCTTTGTTTTTTGGATTGATACTGACAACTGAGGGGATAAATGCCCAGTCAGGTAAATTGTTGGTATACACAACAGCCGACAGTACAGCATTCCGCTTAACCGCCACCGATACAGTAGCATTCCATTACAAGGGCCAGCCCTTGGAGAATGAAGTGACCGTTTTTGTGGATCCTTCCAAAACCTTTCAAAGCTATGTGGGCATTGGCGGTGCGATGACTGATGCATCCGCAGAAACTTTTTATAAATTACCTAAAGCAGCCCAGGAAGAATTTCTTCATGCGTATTTCGATGGTAATAAAGGGATCGGTTATACCGTAGCCAGAACGAATATCAATAGTTGCGATTTTAGCAGCGATATGTATACCTATGTGCAGGATGGAGATAAAGCACTGAACACATTTAGTATTGCACACGATCTGAAATACAAGATCCCCTTCATCAAAGCCGCTATGGAAGTAAGCGGCGGGAAACTCAATTTATTTGCCAGTCCATGGAGCCCTCCTTCCTGGATGAAAGACAACAAGGATATGTTGCATGGCGGAAAACTATTGCCCGAATATTATGAATCCTGGGCCCATTATTTCACCAAGTTCATCAAGGCTTATGCAAAAGCTGGTGTGAAAGTTTGGGGGATCACCGTGCAGAACGAACCGATGGCCAAACAACGCTGGGAAAGCTGTTTGTTTACAGCGGATGAGGAAACTGATTTTTTAAAGAATCATTTAGGTCCTGTGATGCAACGGGAAGGACTAGCCGATAAAAAGATCATTGTATGGGATCATAACCGCGACCTGATCTACCAGCGCGCTCAAACGTATTTCAAGGATCCGGTTGCCTCAAAATATATCTGGGGGATCGGCTTTCATTGGTACGAGAACTGGAGTGGGGGCACACCCATGTATGATAACCTGAAGCGCGTGAATGAAGCTTTTCCGGATAAGCACTTATTCTTTACCGAAGGTTGTGCCGAAAGTTTTGATACAGCCAAATATTACAACTGGGCGCTGGGCGAGAAATATGCCCGCAACATGATCAATGATTTTAATAATGGGATGGTGGGTTTTACCGACTGGAATATCTTACTGGATGAGACCGGTGGCCCTAACCATGTAAAGAATTTTTGTTTTGCGCCCATTCATGGAGATGTAAGAACCGGAAAGCTGATCTATACGAATGCTTATTATTATATCGGGCATTTTTCAAAATTCATCAAAGTCGGTGCTAAACGGGTGATCAGCAGTGCCAGCAGGAGCCAGTTGCTGACCACAGCATTTAAGAATGCTGATGGAAAGACCGTAGTGATCGTGATGAATCAATCGGATATTAAAATGCCCTATTCTTTATGGGTAAATGGGAATGCTGCACAGGTGATAGCCCTGCCGCATTCCATTGCCACTTTAATTTTTTAACTGTGAATATATCTGGTATGAAAAATAATAGTCTGTGGTTGTTGCTGTCGACCCTATTCTTTGCCGCTCAGTGCAGCAAAAGCAACTCGTCGCCACAACCAGCACCCATCCCCACACCTACGGCATTGGTCCTTAATGCGGTAAAGTTCGATAATGTAAATGCATTACCAGGTATGGCGAATTACAATATTCGTCCAACCGTTGTTGTTAGATTATACTTCAACAATGCCGTTGACCGCACATCGGTATCTGCGGGTTTTTCGCTCAATGAAACAGGTGCTGCAAATCAAGCCATTAATTTTGGCTATGAAAATAATGATAGCACCGTATTGGTAACGGCATCGGCTGCATTAAAATACTTGACGCGTTACAATTTTGCCGTGAATACCAATCTGCAATCCGTAAAAAAAGGAAAACTGAATGCCGATGCGAGCTATCAGATGATTACCCAGATCGACTCCACCGATAAATTTCCGGTGATCAGTGACAATGCCCTACTAGATCTGGTGCAACAGCAAACTTTTAAATATTTCTGGGATTATGGACATCCGGTAAGCGGACTGGCCCGGGAAAGAAGCAATGCAGCTCCCGAAACGGTAACCTCGGGCGGCTCTGGTTTTGGCATCATGGCCATACCCGTTGCCGTGAGCAGGAACTTCATCACCCGTGCACAGGGACTTGCCCGGATGCAAACCATTGTTGCTTTTTTAAAAAATACTGCACAAAAATTTCACGGTGCTTTTCCCCATTGGCTTAATGGAACAACGGGTGTAGTCATTCCATTCAGTGCCAAGGATAATGGAGCCGACCTGGTAGAAACATCTTACCTGATGGCGGGCTTACTTACTGCCCGGCAATATTTCAATGGCGCGGATATAAATGAGACCAATTTGCGGACTGATATCAACAGTTTATGGAATGCAGTGGAATGGAACTGGTTCAGGCAGGGCGGGCAGAATGTGTTGTACTGGCATTGGAGTCCGAATTTTAACTGGGACATGAACATGAAGATCCAGGGCTGGAATGAATGCCTCATCACCTATATCATGGCTTCCTCATCTAATACGGATTCTATTCCTTCTATAGCTTATCACAATGGTTTTGCCCGGAACGGATCGATGGTGAACAACAGCAGTTATTACGGCTATCAATTACCGTTAGGTCCGGCCAATGGTGGTCCCCTGTTCTGGTCGCATTATTCATTTTTGGGTATCAATCCAACCGGATTGCAAGATACTTATGCCAATTATCAGGTACAGGTAACCAATCATACCCGGATCAATTATGAATACTGTAAGGCCAATCCGGGCGCGTATTTCGGGTACAG
Organism: uncultured Bacteroidota bacterium; assembly: GCA_903878475.1. Taxonomy (GTDB): domain Bacteria; phylum Bacteroidota; class Bacteroidia; order Chitinophagales; family Chitinophagaceae; genus Ferruginibacter. The sequence goes on from CAIRHQ010000028.1 coordinate 10,628, forward strand.
CAATCTTTGCTGGGGCTTAACTGCCAGTGATGTGCCCAACGGTTATGCGGCCAATGATCCTAATAATGATATAGGCGTGATCAGTCCTACCGCCGCAATTTCTTCCATGCCTTTTACGCCCACCGAAAGCATGAATGCCCTCAGGTTCTTTTATTATAAACTGGGTGATAAATTATTTAAGCAATATGGGATGGTTGATGCTTTCAGCTTAAAGGATCTATGGTATGCAGGTTCATTCCTGGCCATCGATCAGGGGCCTCCCATCATCATGATCGAGAATTACCGCAGTCAGCTGATATGGAATTTGCTGACCAGCTGTACTGAAATAAAAAGAGGAATGCGGCGCCTTGGATTTACCGCGCCCTATTTGTAATAGTAATTATTATTAAGTTCAATAATGAATTGATGTTACCGTTAAAGCAATTCGTACTAAGTGTTTGTTTATTGTTGTCTATAGCTGTTATGGGCCAATCTGTGTCTTTTCCTCCACAATGGAAATTCATCATGGATGACCAACCCCTATATCAAAAAATTGGTTATGATGATGCTCAGTGGGCACTTCTACCTGTGCCCATGAGTTGGGGAAAATTAGGTATCAATAAAGAACATAGCATTGGTTGGTATCGGGTGAAATTAATATTGCCCGATAGTATGCTCAACAAAGATTTGGTTTTGCATGCCGGCATCATTGATGATGCTGATGAAACTTATTTTAATGAACATCTGGTTGGAAGCAAAGGGAAATTTCCTCCCAATGATCAAACAGCCTGGGATGTAGAAAGAAAATATCTGATTAAAAAAGAGTGGGTAAAAAAAGAAAATATCATTGTCATACGCGTGTATAATGGAATAGGGGATGGGGGAATTACTGGAGGAAGTCCGATGATCACCACAAAGGCGAATGAAGATAAGTTAGTGGCCGATCAGATCAAAAGCAAGCGTTCTTATTATCAGTTCACTACTTCAAATGGTTTGATCGCGGCAGTATATAATGCACGAAGTCAAACTTTCGAACATATTTATCCTCATATTTTTTCTTATTATGATTCAGGGTTGCTGGTAAAGCCGGTGATCAATAACCTTCGGCTATTGCAGTCTGTAACGCCCATCAGCACTCAATATCTTTCCAATACGCATATCATTGAAGTGAAGTATCCGACATTTGCGCTTGATTATTTCTGTTCTTTTACCCGGGGGAATAAAATATTTTATGCTGTGGCCAGGGGTAAGGAAGCTGATATACATGATATTGATTTTACTTACACCGCTGGTGAGGGTAGGGTGGAACTGGAGAAAAAACTGATCAGCAGGGGTGAACTCGCTGAGAAGTATTTCTTATTTGGTTTCTCAGATACGTTGAATGCTATGCCTCTTCTGATAGATGAAATGGCGGAAATGCAAACTGCTACATTGAGGGAGAAGGAACTCGGGTTTATGCAACATTTGGTAAAACATTGTAAAATTCCTTCGGGCATTTCAAAAGACGAACGCAATACTATTGAACAAAGTATTGCAGTATTGAAAATGAGTCAGGTTTCCGATAAGGAAATATTTCCTTTATCGCATGGACAGTTGCTGGCTTCACTTCGGCCAGGGGTTTGGGCCATCAGTTGGGTAAGGGATGCCAGTTTTGCCATTGAAGCGATGAGCAAACTGGGCATGTATGCCGAAGCAAAAAAGGCGCTAGAATTCATGCTGCAGGCAGCACCTACAAACCAGTACGTACATTATGTGCATAATGATGGCAAGGATCATGGCATTGGAGTGCCATATCTTATTTCTGTTACCCGGTATTTTGGTAATGGAAGAGAAGAAAGTGATTTTAATGCTGCGGGGCCAAATATTGAACTGGATGATTTCGGACTATTCCTAACGGCTTTTTATCATTATGTGAATGAAAGTGGCGACCGTGCATTTTTTGAAAAATGGGAAAACAAAGGTATTGATCAGATCTGTCAGGCGATCATACACAATATTTCTGAAAAGCATATGATCCGTGCTGAAAGCGGACCCTGGGAGCATCATTTACCCGGAAAAGAATTTGTATGGACAAGCGGTGTATGTGCAAGGGGGTTGCAACTGATTGCATCATTACAAAAAAACTATCAACGAAATTTTACTGTAAATGAAACAGCAGGCAAACAATTGTTCCAGGGTATCTTATCAAATTGTTTGATCAATGGTAAATATTTTAAGGGGAATGCTACTGAGCTAAAACCCACGGATCATCATTATTTTGATGTGGCCAGTATAGAGTTGTTTGCTAATGGATTAATTAATAAGCCTACATTATTTGCCTCGCATATGGCAGAGTACAACAAGCATAATCGGGCCGTGCATGATCCTAATAGGGGATATATACGTTTTAACAGTGCCGATAGTTATGAAAATCAGGAATGGCCTTTCGCCGGTTTAAGGGTGGCAGTGGCTGAGACCATGCAGGGGAGTAAACAGACCGCCAAAAAACTGATCAACAGGATCACTGTGTATGCCAATCGGAACAATAACCTGATCCCCGAGATATTGACCAACGAGATGAGTGCATACAGTGGGGCAATTCCGATGGTGGGTTACGGGGCGGGTGCTTACGTGCTGGCAGTATTGGCTTATTATGGTAAACATTAACAAGTAAATTGTATTTATTAGTATAAAGGAACCATTATGCAGATCAAGAAGAAAATAGCGTTACTGGCCTTTTTATTTTCCTGTATGTACGTACAGGCACAAACGAATCAGAGAACCTATTGCAACCCGGTTAATATCGATTATGGATACACGCCGATACCCAATTTTTCTGAATGGGGTAAGCATCGGGCAACCGCAGACCCGGTGATCGTAAATTATCAGGGAGATTATTATTTATTCTCCACCAATCAATGGGGTTACTGGTGGAGCCATGATATGTTGAACTGGCATTATATTGCTAAAAGATTCCTTCGCCCCTGGAATGCAGGCTATGACGAGCTTTGCGCACCTGCCGTAGGTATTGTTGGCGATACCATGATCGTTTTTGGTTCTACCTACACGAATAATTTTACCATCTGGATGAGTACCAACCCCAAGGCCAATGAATGGAAGCCACTGGTTGATTCCTTCGAGATCGGTGGGTGGGATCCTGCATTTTTTACTGACGATGATGGCAGATTATATATGTACAACGGCAGCAGCAATGTATTTCCTTTATATGGTGTGGAATTGAATCGGCATAGTTTTAAACCCATTGGTGGTCGTCGTGAAATGTATTTTCTTAAGCCCTGGCGTTTTGGTTGGCAGCGCTTTGGAGAACATATGGACAATACGTTTTTAGATCCTTTTATGGAAGGAGCATGGATGACAAAAAACAATGGAAAATACTATCTGCAATATGGCGCACCCGGAACCGAATTCAGTGGTTATGCTGATGGTGTTGCGGTGGGTACCAAGCCGCTTGGTGATTTTGTAGATCAGTCAGACCCACTGAGCATGAAACTGGGTGGATTTGCCCGGGGTGCCGGCCATGGTGCTACTTTTCAAGATAATAGCCGTAACTGGTGGCATGTAAGCACCATCATGCTTTCGGTGAAGAATAATTTTGAAAGAAGGATCGGAATTTGGCCAGCGGGGTTCGACAAGGATGATGTGATGTTCTGCAATACCGCCTTTGGCGACTATCCGCATTTGCTGCCCGAAGCCATGGGCACAAAACCTCATGAGTATGCAGACGGATTTACCGGCTGGATGTTGCTGAATTATAAAAAACCTGTTGTGGTTTCGTCTACCCTGGGTAGTTATAACGCCAACAATGCCGTTGACGAAAATTTAAAGACCTATTGGAGTGCGGCCACTGGCAATAAGGGAGAGTGGATACAAACCGACCTGGGGCAAATATCCACCATTCAGGCATTCCAGATCAATTATGCCGATCAGGATGTAGCATTTCTGGGTAAGTCTACCGGCGTGTTTCATCAATACATCATGTATGCTTCACTGGATGGGAAAAAATGGACGGTCCTCACCGATAAAAGCAAGAACCAAACGGATATACCACACGAATATGTGGAATTGACTCAGCCTGTACAGGCAAGATATCTCCGATTGGAAAATATTAAAATGCCCACCGGCAAATTTGCCATCAGCGGATTAAGGGTATTTGGAAATGGGAATGGCGCAAAACCGGATGCGGTTAAAACTTTTCTCGTGCTTCGGACGGAGAAGGATAAACGCAGTGCATGGATCAGGTGGAGCCCGGTAGATAATGCCTATGCCTATAATATTTATTATGGGGTAGCGCCTGATAAATTATACAACTGCATCATGGTGCACGATATGAATGAATACTGGTTCAAAGCGATGGATAGCCAGAAAGCATATTATTTTACTATCGAGGCCATTAATGAGAATGGGGTTTCTGCGCGTTCAAAAATTTCTAAAGCCGATTAAAGAAAATCCTATTCATGGTAAAACTATTTTTTTCTTTTTGTTTCATGATCGTCTGTTCGACTGCAACGGCCCAGTTAACTGTTCCGGCGATACTTGCCGACCATATGGTATTGCAATGTGATAAAGCAAATAATATTTGGGGAACGGCATCAGTAGGTGCAAGCGTTCAGGTAAATTTCCTTGGCCATACATATCAGGCAGTGGCCGATCAGCTGGGTAAGTGGAATCTGCAATTAAAGCCGAGTAAAGTAGGTGTTGGTGGAGATATGGACATTCGATCCGGTTCCGAAAAATTAATGATCCAGGATATCCTGTTCGGCGAGGTTTGGGTTTGTAGCGGACAAAGCAATATGGAATGGAAAATGAACCAGATGAAAGAGGCTTATACAAAGGCACTTCAATCTTGTAACAATCCTCAGATCAGGTATGTAACTGTTGAAAAGAATTATATGAATCGGGAGAACAATGATACCCGATTGGAAAGAAAATGGACAGCAATCGATACGGCCTCACTGGGAAATTGTTCGGCAGTGGCTTATTATTATGCAAAAAAACTGAACGAGCGCTTGCATGTGCCCATTGGATTAGTAGTGACAAGCTGGGGTGGTACACCCATCCAATCCTGGATGGATACTGCATCACTGAAACCCTTTCCAAAGGATTATTCGGTTTATAAAAAAGAAATTGCTTCGCTCGATTTTTCTGCTTTGGATAAAATGAAACAGGATATAGCTGATCGATTTACAAAAAATATTGTGCAGGAAAGCAACCTGTTCAAGGAAAAAATGAAACCAGCATATAACGATGCCGGATGGAAGCAGATCAGTGTGATGAAAGACTGGGAAGAACAAGGTTATCCAAATATTGATGGGATTGCCGCTTACCGGATCCATTTTAAGCTTGCTCCTGAATTTGCCGGAAAGGAAGCGGTGTTGCATCTTCCGGCCATTGATGATAATGATTCTACTTATATCAATGGACAGTTCCTTGGTGGATTGCAGCAATGGGATCAGTTAAGGATTTATACGATCCCCGCGGGCGTGTTGAAGGCTGGTGAAAATGTGATCAGCATCTGGGTGCAAGACAATCAGGGTGGTGGCGGATTGTTTGGCGATATAAAAAATTATTTCCTGCAGATCGGTGAACAAAAGATTGCACTCCCCGAGAAAGCTAAGTTTAAAATATTGGTCAAAATTGAGAATCTAAGCGAGCATGTATCATTCGCCTCCATGCAAAATCAGCCGGTGGTTTTATTTGATGCCATGATCGCACCCTTGCTTAACTTATCGATTCGGGGTGCTATATGGTACCAGGGTGAATCTAATGTGCCTGAATACAAAGCCTATCGGAAATTGTTTCCGGCCATGATCAATGGTTGGAGGGCCCGATGGAAACAGGGCGATTTCCCCTTTCTGTTCTGCCAGCTTTCTTCTTTTAATCCATCCGCTACAGAACCTGTTATCAGTGACTGGGCAGGATTGCGCGAAGCTCAAACCCTCACATTGCGTTTACCCAATACCGGTATGGCAGTTACCACTGATGTAGGAGAGCGGTATGATATTCATCCCTTGCATAAGCAGGAGGTGGGAGAACGCTTGGCCCTTAATGCATTCAATAAAGCCTATGAATTTGCCCGTGAAGTATATTCGGGGCCTGTTTTTGAAGCGGCTAAGTCCCTTGCCGGAAAATTACAATTATCATTTACACAAACGGGTAGCGGATTGATGGTAAAAGGAGATACCTTAAATGGTTTTTATATTGCCGGAGCAAATAAACAGTTTCTTCAGGCTCTTGCGGTTATCCAAGGACAAAATGTAATATTATTCAACGAAAAAATAAAAGCCCCGGTGTATATACGTTATGCATGGGCCAATGCTCCACTGGAGGCTAACCTATACAATCGGGAAGGCCTGCCCGCAATCCCATTTAGAACAGATCATGATTAAACTGATGAAATTGAAAAGAATTATATACCCCTTGTTGGTCGTTTTCCTGTTGTGCTCGGTGCATGATGCAAGGGCTCAGAATTTTATAGAGGAGATTCGGAATTTTCAAAAGCAGGATTCGCTGGCCTTCCCGCCATCGAACTCCATTCTTTTTGTGGGTAGTTCTTCCTTCAGAAAATGGACCGATATGCAGCAGTATTTTCCAGGGTATCCGGTCATCAACAGAGGTTTTGGTGGTTCCTCGCTACCTGATGTCTTGCGGTATGCTAAGGATATCATTACACCCTATCATGCCAAACAAGTGGTGATCTATTGCGGCGAAAATGATATTGCCGCGGCAGATACGATCACTGCAGAAATGGTATTCAAAAATTTCAAGTCATTATATGATACCATTCGGAAAAATCAACCCGGAGTGCCCCTGATCTATGTATCAATTAAACCTTGTCCGCTCAGGTGGGCAATGAAAGACAGAATGATCACAGCCAATCGCCTGATCAAAAAATTTCTGTTGAAGCATTCTGGAACCCGTTTTGTTAATGTATGGGATGCTATGCTTGGGAAAGATGGTAAGCCGATGCCCGATATTTTTATTGAAGATCGTTTACACATGAATGCAAAAGGATATGCCATCTGGCAAAAATTACTTACACCCTATTTATTGAAATGATAAACACAAGTATTATGAATTGGTTAAAAAGATCTGTTTTTATGTTGTTGTTGCTGGCCTCCGGAACGGTTATGGCCCAGGATGCAAAAATGAAATCATTCGTTGATGCCCTGATGAAAAAAATGACGCTCACCGAAAAACTCGGACAATTGAATCTGCCCGGTGCGGGTGATATCAGCACAGGCCAGGCGGGCAATTCGGATATTGCTAAAAAGATAACAGAAGGAAAAGTTGGTGGATTGTTTAACATTAAATCGGTGGCGAAGATCAAGGAAGTACAAAAGGTAGCCATCGAGAAAAGTCGATTAAAAATTCCGCTGTTATTTGGTATGGATGTGATCCATGGTTACGAAACGGTTTTTCCGATACCCCTGGGTTTAAGTTGTACATGGGATATGGACCTGATCAGGCAATCGGCGCGTATAGCCGCAACCGAAGCCAGTGCCGATGGAATTAACTGGACCTTTTCACCGATGGTGGATATAGCCCGTGATGCCCGATGGGGAAGGATCGCGGAAGGTAACGGAGAAGATCCTTTTTTAGGTTCGGCCATTGCCCGGGCCATGGTTACCGGATATCAGGGCAATGATCTTTCAAAGAATAATACCATCATGTCTTGCGTAAAACATTATGCCATGTATGGTGCTGCAGAAGCCGGACGTGATTATAACACAACCGATATGAGTCACCAGCGCATGTATAATGATTACCTGCCTCCCTATAAGGCTGCTGTTGAAGCAGGTGTGGGTAGTGTGATGGCTTCCTTTAATGAAGTAGATGGTGTACCGGCAACCGCTAATAAATGGTTGCTTACTGATGTCTTGCGTAAGCAATGGGGATTCAAAGGATTTGTGGTAACCGATTACACGGGTATCAATGAGATGGAGGTACATGGTATTGGAGACCTGCAGACTGTTTCTGCCAGAGCATTGATGGCGGGTGTGGATATGGATATGGTGGGTGAAACCCTGTTGGATTATTCTCCCAAATCATTAAAGGAAGGAAAGGTAAGTATGGCCCAGATCGATGCTGCCTGTCGCAGAATTTTAGAAGCCAAATATAAACTCGGCTTGTTCGATGATCCATACCGCTATTGCGATGAGAATCGTGCAAAAACAGAGATATTCACCAATGCTAATCGTGCTACTGCCCGTTCCATTGCTGCACAAAGTTTTGTGTTGCTGAAAAATCAAAATCATCTATTGCCACTTCAAAAAACGGGAACCATTGCCTTGGTTGGTCCGCTGGCCAATAGCAAAGAAAATATGCCCGGTACCTGGAGTGTGGCTGCTAATTTTTCAAAAGCTACTTCAGTACTGGCAGGCTTACAGGAAACCGTGGGTAACCAGGTAAAGATCTTATATGCAAAAGGCTCCAACCTGGATGCCGACAGCGCTTTTGAAGAGCGTGCCGGAATGTTTGGAAAAGGATTGGCTAGAGACAACAGACCAGAATCGGATATCATTGCTGAAGCTGTGAATATCGCCAATCAGGCTGATGTAGTAGTAGCGGTATTGGGCGAATCATCTGAAATGAGTGGCGAATCATCCAGCAGAACCAATATTGAAATTCCGGCCGTACAACAAAATCTGCTGAAGGCTTTATTGAAAACAGGTAAGCCTGTTGTGTTGGTGCTGTTCACCGGAAGGCCCTTGGTATTGAAATGGGAAAATGAACAGGTTCCTGCTATTTTAAATGTTTGGTTTGGTGGCAGTGAAGCGGGTTATGCAGTGTCTGATGTGTTATTTGGAGCAGTTAACCCATCCGGTAAACTGACTACAACATTTCCGCAAAATGTAGGTCAAGTACCCATGTATTATGCGCATAAAAATACAGGACGAAAACTGGACGATGGCAAATGGTTTGAGAAATTCAGATCCAATTATCTGGATGTATCTAATGACCCCGTATATCCTTTCGGGTATGGCTTAAGTTATACCAGTTTTGAATATAGCGATGTTAAACTCAGCAGCAGTACATTGAAAGGCAATCAAACGCTGACTGCATCTGTACAGGTTACCAATACCGGAAAATTGGCCGGAAAAGAAACTGTGCAACTGTATATTCGCGATATAGTGGGTTCAGTAACGAGGCCGGTAAAGGAACTGAAAGGATTTCAAAAGATCGACCTGAAGCCTGGAGAAACAAAGACCGTTTCTTTTGCCATTACACCCGAGCTGTTAAAATTTTATAATTATGATTTGAAATATGATTGGGAGTCGGGCGATTTTGACATCATGATAGGTTCTAGTTCTGTTGATCTTAAAAAAGTAAAACTGAACTGGGTTAAATAATTTTTCGAATAAATAAAAGATCGCCTGATAATTAAGTTTTATCAGGCGATCTTTTTTTGCAAATGATATGTTCAACTATTTACAGTACAGTTGAGTTCGGATATTTTTGAATTCTCATTAAGCGGCTCAACCATTTCCAATGGGTAAAGAACAAAATGATACAAATTAGATTGATAAGTGCGCCGATCAGGATTGCCTTATTCGCCTGATGATTGGCCAGTTGGATCTTATCATTCCTGGCAGCTTCATACATGGCTTTTAGTGTTTGCTCATCCGGATTGAAATTGTCTTTTCCATCCGTTCCTTTTTGAGTTGATTTCATTACGTCCAGTTTGTAATTATCGTATGAGGCAAGACTGGGCGAGCCGGCGGGGGTCCATCCTGAATGTATGGGGTCGCTACGGTCAATGATGGCATTGATCAATGCGGTAGTAGAGATCAAAAAAGTAATTACCACAACCAGGCATACTGCATAACCATATACCTGGGCAACGATTCTGGTTGACTTTTCCATATAATATATTTTAATGAAGCAAGGTTAGAAAAACCCCTCTAAAAAAATCATGATATTCATCATGTATTGATATTTTATTCAATCAATCAGGTTCGCTGGATTTGCACCATAATCCGCGGGAGGCCTATAAATGTGAGTATAATCAAAATCTATTGTGATGAATATCAGTATTTTCCAAAATCCTTATGTATAGCTTGCGGTTTCTTGGAGGAAGTGTTTGTAGTCAATTCTATACAATATCTTATCCAGCATCTGAAATTATGATTTTATGAAAACGATTGTTATACCCACCGACTTTTCTCCCGTAGCATTAAATGCAAGTCTTTATGCAGCCGATATGGCTTTGGCAATTGATGCCCGGTTGCATATCATCCATGTGTACCAGATACCAATAAGTTATGGCGAGATACTGGCAGCGGTAAACATAGAAGAAATGATGGCCGATGCAGGCAGAACAATTGATGAAATTAAATCGAAGATTCAACAACGATGTGGTGAGCGATTAACCATTGTTACTGAAGTGCGTATGGGCGATTTCTTCAGTGAACTGAAAATATGTTGTGAAGAAGTAAAGCCCTATACCGTAGTGATGGGTAGTCAGGGTAGTACAGCAGCAGAGCGCCTGATCTTTGGCAATCATGCCATCTATGCCATGAAGCACCTGATATGGCCACTGATCACTGTGCCTCCTGAAGCTGTTTTTTCATCGATTAAAATGATCGGACTAGCCTGCGATTTTAATCAGGTAGTACACACCTTACCAACCGATGAGATCAAATTGTTGGTGCATGATTTTAATGCAGAACTACATGTATTGAATACCGGGAAAAAGACGGAGGTTAAACCTGAAATGATTTTTGAATCAGGTTTGTTGCAGGAAATGCTGGTCAGTCTAAATCCTAAATACCATTTCATCACCAGTGAGAATACCGATCAGGGTATCGTTGATTTTGCCGAACAAAATCATATCGACCTGCTGATCGTATTGCCCAAACGGCATAGTCTTACCGATGTGTTGATCCATCGCAGCCATACCAAACAACTGGTACTTCACAGTCATGTACCAGTGATGGCCTTGCACCATCACCTGAAATAAATAGTATTGTAAGATCAGCGAGTTATTTACACTTGCTTAGTCCTTCAGCAGCCGTGGCATCACCTGGCCTGTTGTATAATGCCTGGGTGAATAATTGTTTTGCATCTGCAGATCTGCCTAAACTTAAATAGGTCCATCCCAGCATATTATTGGAATCATAATCGAAGGGATACATATTCACTACCAATTCAAAGTACTTAGCGGCGATATCGTATTTTTTTGCATAATAATATGATACACCTACCCAATAATTGGCGGTGCTGTTATAGGGATCTAGTTTTAAAATATCTTCATAAAGTGAATATACTTTGTCGAATTTCTTTAATTCATTGGCAGGCTTGATAGCCCCAAAACGGGCTTCTACACTGTATTTTCTCAGGTCGATCGCTTTCTGGAAATACGACAAACTGCTTTCAAACTGTTTGGCCATATATTGTAACCATCCCAAACGCAAATTACTTGCATAGTCATCGGCCTTGTAAACCTTCTGTACATCAGCTACTGCACCTGTGTAATTGGCTTTGTATTCATTTACATAGCTTGCTTTGAATGCTTTTTGGATGTCATCAGTCGTTTGTGCGTTTGCAGTAAATGCGAATGCTACAGCAAGGGTAACAGCGAAAATTGATTTTTTTAGAATGTCCATGATAGTCCTCCGTTTATTGAATGTTGGTTAAAATAAAAATTATTGCTGGCAAATTTCATTTTTCTTTCAAATGTATAGTTCAGGGAAAGCAGTAATTTCTTTGAAAGGCTAATATATGCTGAACCACCTGCTTTCATTCGTTTCTCGTCTATATCATTGTATACATACAGTGCATCATTTTCGAGCAGGTTACTGAATTTACCAATGGTGATATTTCCTTCCAACCATACCTTTTTACTGATGCCGAAGCCTGCAATTTCCGTAAGGGTGAAATCATTTCCATAAGCAGCCCGGGTGATGCTGTATAAGCGTGTGTTGCCTAATGGATACACCGACACCGCCGCATCGAATTGGGTATAGCTGCTGTCGGTTATCTTCCCAAAAGCAATTCCTGCTTTCAAATGAATATAAGGGCTGGTATAACGGGCTCCTGCAAAAACGATTTGGTCGTTGTGAACAATATTATTGAACGGCACATATAAATAATGATAGCCACCCAGTAATGAAAAGGTTCCGCTGGGGGCAAAGATCAGTTTTCCATAATATTCTTTCTGGCTGATATTGATGCGTCTGTTATTGATCACCGATAATAACCTGGGCTCATTGATCACCTGATTGAACAGGGCAACGCTTTGCTGTAATTCAAATTTATAGCCCAGTTGTATGCCAAATCCCAGTCGGGCGTATTGTGCATGTTTACGGGTAGTATCATCCGGCATCTTATAACTGAATTCAGTTTGGATGCCCGAAATTTTATTTTTCTTGATACCCAACTGCTCGCGGCTTTCATCAGGTAACAGGGATGAATAGTAGCGGGCTTCGGTGGTATTATTTAAATACAGATTGTTGAGGTATACATAATACAGGGCAATATTGTTCTCGGGTTCAAGGGCATATACTTTTTTATACTGGGTCAAACTTAAACTGTAATTGCCCGTCATAAAAGCGGCATAACCCACGCGCATGCGCAATAAGGGGAAATCTATGCCCGCAGCAAGCCTTTCCTTTCCATAGCTTACCAATATTTTCCATTGGGCGGCATTGTACAAGCCTAGCGAATGGATATCCACTTCGGCTTCAGTTTCTTTAACCTGCGCCTGAGTACTTAAAAACAAGAGGCCAAAGAACATGGCCATTAAAATTCTTTTGGTATACATAGTGCTTTGATTTCTTTGTTATTCTTTAGGAATGTGAACGAAAGTATTTTATTATCCTGAATGTCAATTAGTGAATGCTGGGTGGCCCTTTTAACAGAAAGGAACTGCAATACCTGTTTACTGGAAATGCTGATCGAACTGTTCAGGAAATCGGCTGTGGCCGGCTTGTTGATCGATTCATAATGCAGCCTCGAAAATATAAAAAATGGTGAAACGATATCCTGTAACCATTTGCCTAAATTATTCCTGCTTAATTGCAGCGGGAATACATCGGTGGCGGTAACGGATGGCTGGGTATGTAAATATATTTTGTAAGCGGCGAGGTAAAAATAGTAAAGCAGTGATTCCTTATTGCCGTGAAAGGAAGTAAAATAAAAAACAGATTCGTTAATTTTAAAATAGGCAATGGCTCCAGAATTATGGCAATACACATAGGCATTGTTGTATGCATCGGTAAATACCTCCCAACGGCCTTCTTCCATACCTTCAGCTTTTACCGTAAGGTTGTATCCGGGCAAGAACTCAAAGGCTTTCTTTAAAGCAGGATCACTTGCAGCAGTTGATACCAGATCTGTTTCTTCGGGAACCGAAAATTCTTTAACACTGGCTTCGTTATGCTGATATTGAATATAATGAGCGAGCGGATACGCAAAGGTTTTGCTTCCAATATACGCGGTGGTTTGAACCTGAAAATGTAAATGCGGCTCCGGCGACCGACCCGAATTTCCACAGGCAGCAACGATATCTCCTTGCTTTACAAAATCACCTGTATTTACTTTAAAGGAGTTCTTTTTCAGGTGACTAAGTTTTGTATACAAACCCTCTGCATGTTTGATCACGATGCTGTTTCCCCAGTTTTGCTGTTGGTTTACCATGCCGATCTCATTGTCTGCGATATTGTCTTCGATCAGTTGTACAAATCCATCAGCGGGCGCCAGTACAGGCTTTCCGAAGCAATAAAAATTCTCAGGACTGATCGCATACTGGTTATAGGTTTTTAATTCATGGTCTACGATGATGAAGTCAAGCGCTTTACTCCAGTCTCCCTTGTGGGTGATCTGTCCATTGTATCCCTGAGATACCATCCATTTTCCAATGAACGGCAATTGCAGTCTGATCTTGTTGATATGCGGTAACCGTTCCTTGTTGTTGAGATAATTATAAAGATTTTTTTCAGGAGTATAAAACTGAGCCGGTGTTAATTGTATGCGGTTGTTCTGGGCTTTCAAGGAAAAAAAGTACAGCAGGCATAATACAGTGATGCTAAACGGCATGGTGAAAACCGGTAAATTCCATTG
>CAIRHQ010000029.1 GCA_903878475.1 uncultured Bacteroidota bacterium
AAAGGGAGCACCTGGAGAAAATTAACGCCTGCAGAACAAGCCACTATCACTACCCAGGCAAAGTCCATTCAGCTGATGCTTACGCATACCAGCATCATTAAGCGGCCCGTTATTGAATACCGGGGCAAACTGATCGTCGGTTTTAATGAACAGCTTTTTGGGGAACTACTGAAATCATAAAAAAATTACCAAGGGCAGAACCATTATTGGCGAGGGTTGCCATCATTAATGCATGGCCTCACCCAGGTCAACTTTTCTTTTTATATTTCCCCGCACCATGATCACAAAGGGAACACAAATAAGGAATATAAGTCCGAGGTAAAAGAATACATCCATATAAGAAAGTACGGCGGCTTGTTTGGTGATCATATGGTCCATTGCACTATAACTACTTTTCAGTGCCGTTTCTGTATTCATTCCCTTATCAATAAAATGTTGTTGTAAGCCGTGGATGCTTTGTTGTACGGTAGGACTATTCACATCCAGTTTGCTCACGAGGGTATTTCGGTGTACCATATTCTGCCGCGACAAGAAGGTAGTGATGAGGGCTACTCCGAATGAACCACCGAGTTGCCGCATCATGCCGGTGAAAGCAGCACCTTGTCCGATTTGCTGCCCCTTCAAGGTGGAAAGTGATAACGCGGTAATGGGGATGAACAACATACCCAGTCCCATACCCCTAACGATCAGCATCCAGAAAAAATTATCGGCCCCTGTGTCGGGCGACACGATAAAATATCCCCAGAAAGTAAATACTGAGAACAGGATCATACCGCCGGCAACCAGGTATTGCTGGGGAACTCCTTTCTGCAATAGATTCCCGATCACGGGCATCATTACAGCGGTGGTGAGCGCAGCCGGCACCATGAGCATGCCTGCCTGTTGTGCGGTCCAGCCTAAAACAGACTGCGTATACAAGGGTATGATAAAGGTGGAACCATAGAGACCGAATCCCATAATAAAAGATAAGATGGTTCCTACACGAAGGTTACTATTCTTTAGCACACGCAATTCTACAATGGGTTTTCGGTAAGTCAGTTCACGCCAGATGAATAAATACAGTCCGAAAAAAGAAGTGATCACCAATAAGATGATGGTAGAGCTATTGAACCAGTCGTCGTCCTGTCCTTTTTCCAACACATACTGCAGGGAGCCAATGGTAATGGCCAGTAAGCCGATGCCTAGCCAGTCGATATCGCGGGTAGCGCTTTTTTCACCATATTTCGGACTGCGTACAAACTGTAACGTTAGTAATACTGCAATTACTCCAATAGGGATATTGATGTAAAAAATATAGGGCCATGAAAAATGTTCTACGATATAGCCACCGAGTGGGGGACCCAGTGTAGGGCCAATGATTACACCCAATCCATAAATGGCCTGTGCCATACTGCGTTTGGCGGGCGGATAACTTTCGGTGATGATGGTTTGGGAGGTCACCAGCAATGCGCCACCACCGAGACCTTGTATAAACCTGAAGGCTACTAGTTCCCAGATGCCGGTAGCATTGCCACAAAGAAAAGAACTAACGGTAAAGAGGATGATGGACGCAGCAAAATAATTGCGCCGGCCAAATTGCTGCGATAACCAGCTCGTCATGGGTACGATGATCACGTTGCCGATGGCATAAGCGGTGATCACCCAGCCCACTTCAGTAAGGGTGGCACCCAATGATCCGCGCATATCATTTACCGCCACATTCACAATGGTGGTGTCTACGATCTCGAGCAGGGTGCAGAGTATAGCCGTAATGGTTATGATAACGCGCCTGGAGCCATATTCTACCAAAGATTCCATTTGTTGCATAATGTATTTACCTGGCCCATCACAGGCTACTGTTTATTGTACATGAACATCAACCGACACATTCATGCCAGGCCTTAATAATTTGATCAATGAATCTGTTGGATTGTTGAATGATATCTTTGCCGGCAACCGTTGTACAACCTTTACAAAATTTCCACTGGCATTATCAGGAGGCAGCAGGGCAAACCTGGAACCTGTGGCCGGGGAAAAAGAACTCAGGGTAGCTTCAAAAGAATGATCGGGAAATGCATCTGCATGAACAATCACTTTTTGTCCGATCCTCATTTTCTCAAACTGGGTTTCTTTAAAATTCGCTACTACCCAGGTGTCTTCACTGATCACGATGCTGAATAATGATTGTCCGGCTTGCACAAATTGACCCTCCTGAACATTCACTTTTGAAACCATACCATGGTCTTGTGCCAGTACTACCGCATAAGACAGATTGAGTTTGGCAGTAGCCACATCTACTTCACGTTGTTTGATCACTGCACCGGCAACACCGATCTGTGAGGCGGTGGCATTGCTTTGTGAGGCTACGGCATTGGTTTGCTGTGCTACCTGATTTTTTTGTTGCACCAGTATTTGCAGTTGTCGCTCTGCAGTTTGTTTGGCAGCTTGTGCCTGTTCAAATTGTTGCTGGGTAATGGAATGGTCTTTAATGAGGTTGGCATAACGTTCATAGTCCTGACTGGTTCTCCATACACTGATTTTCGCCGCTTCTATTTGTGCGTCTGCCGTGGAGATACCTGCACGACTACTGTTGATATTGGCTTTGGAGGCATTGGTGCTTGCCGCTGCTGCATCCATATTGCTTTGTGCGGTTGCCAGTGCTGCTTCTGCCTGTTGTACTTTAAGGATCAGATCCCGGTCGTCGAGGACCATCAGGGTATCACCTTTATTTACCATCTGGTTGTCTTTTACGCGAACTTCTTTCACGTATCCGGCTACACGCGGTATCACCGGACTGATATTGGCTTCTACCTGTGCATCATCGGTTTCTTCATGGCGCTGGCTATGAAAATATTTATTCATTCCAAACCAGCCACCTGCGATCACGAGCAGGATGAGCACGATGAGAAATGCCTTACTTCTTTTTTTTGGAGCACCCGTATCGGTGGTCAGTTCAGTTGGGGTGTTTTGTGGTTGTGCCATATTTTTATTTAATCTTTTATAAAACTTATCGGGTTAATAATCCAGCTGTTTGCAATAATTTATTGTACGCCAGGAAGGAATCTGCTTTTGCATTGGTTACACTCAGGTTGGCTTGCAATAAAGCTGCATCGGCATCCAACAGGTCGGTAGTAGTGGCCAATGAATTATCATATTTGTTCTTGGTGATGCGATAATTTTCTGTGGCTTGCAACACTGATTTCAGCATCACTTCTATTTTTTTTCTGCTCAGCAGGTATCCCTGATAGGCCGTGTTGATCTGCAATCGAACCTGGTCGTCGAGGATGCCTTCATTCAATTCAACCTGTTGCAGTTTATAAGTGGCCTGTTGGATTTTAGTTTTTGTTTTCCACAGCGAAGCAATATTATATTTTACTGCCAGTCCAAAATTGACAGCATGTGTAATGGTGATGAACTTGGGAATATCTGCAGCAAAATAGCCACCAGTAAGGGCCAGACTCGGAAGACAATCGGCCTTGGCGGATTTAATTCCCAACTGGGCAACTTGTTTACGAATTAATAAAGAGGCTTTGTCTTTACGGTTTTGCAAGGCATCCTGTTCGTACGCATCCAGTGTTTTGATCGAGTCGGGTAGGGCCAATCCGCTTCTGTCGGGGATGAGTAAGGTTTGTTCTGGTTGACCCATCATGAGGTTCATGTTCACACAGGCGATGGCATAATTATTTTCTGCATCGAGCAGCAGGAGTTCTGTGTTGGAGCTTTGTAATTCGGCTTTGAGCAGATCATTTCTGGCCAGCAATCCGTTCTTTTCGAGGTTGCTCAGATCTTTTACTCGTTGCTTGGCCTGTTCCAGATTTTCTTTCACCAGGGTAATTGCCTGGTGTGCTTTG
Source organism: uncultured Bacteroidota bacterium (assembly GCA_903878475.1). Classification (GTDB taxonomy): domain Bacteria; phylum Bacteroidota; class Bacteroidia; order Chitinophagales; family Chitinophagaceae; genus Ferruginibacter. Next base: position 3,831 of record CAIRHQ010000029.1, read on the forward strand.
TATAAATTGATACAGGCATTGATGGTGTTGAGCAGTACCAGGGAACGGTCCTGGTCTACATCCAGTTTCACCGCTTGCTCCAGCAAGTTTGCGGATTCCACTCCGTATTTGAGTTTGCCTCCGGTAAACAGCGGTAGGGAAATGCTGGCCATGCCATATAGCGCTTCATGTACGGCGGGCATATTGCTTCCTGTTCCACTGGTTTTAAGATCAATGCCTGGGTCAAGTGGAAGGTATAGGAAAGAACCACTGATACCGGCATCGGGTAAACGCCGATCCTTAGCTTCCCGGATATCGGCCGTGGCGGCTAAAATCCTGGTTTGATTGATCTTCAACTGCTTGTTATATTTCAAACTGCTGTCGATGGCCTGCTGCAGCGTGATGGACTTTGAAATCGGAGCCTGTGCGTGGGCCAGCATGCACGACGCCATGATGGTCAACCCGATGACGATTGATTTATGCTTCATGTGTTAATATCACTTTAAATAATGCCTTGATATGGATACTGAGTTTTCTTTTAATTAGGATGGTATTGGCGCTATCTGTGGAACCAACCGGTGCCGGGTGGAGTTCAAAATAAAAATCACGGTTCATGGTGGTTTGCCAAACTGTTCCGATCATGGTGTTTACCATCATCACTACATCCACTTTCTTTCTGAACATATTCTTTTTTTGTCCCTCTTTAATGAGTTGGGTAATCAGTTCCACATTGCGCAGTTTCAATTGTTTCAAAGAGGATAGCACGGAAGGGTTTTTGGTGATCAATTGTTCAGTGACCATGATCTTAAAAAAATTCTCATGCTGCAATACCCTTTCCACATATTCATCAATGAGCAGGTTTATCTTTTGCAGGGGTGAAAGGGACTGGTCTTTAATTAAATTTTCCATGCGTACCTGCACGCTGCCGATGCGTGATTTAAATAAGGCCTCCAGTAGTTTTTCTTTTGATCCGAAATAATAAGAGATCATGGCTACATTGATGCCGGCCTTTTCGGCAATATCCCGAACCGAGGTTCCCTCAAAACCCTTTGCAGCAAATAGCGTTTCGGCTATCTCCAGGATCTGTAGCTGTTTTTCGGTAAACTCCATACTGACGATTTAAGCTGCAAAATTAAACAATTGTTTAATAAAAATCAAACAGTTGTTTAATTTATTGTAGCAAATTCATCAGATCGCTTATACAATTCGTTGGGTTATTTCTTTTAGTTAGATTTGAGAAAACTTTTATCATGTCATTTAAGAATAAAACGGTGTTGATCACCGGGGCTTCCCGCGGAATCGGCAAAGCGATTGGTTTACGGTTGGCCAAAGAAGGGGCCAATATTGTTATTGCTTCCAAAAGTGTGGAAGAGAATCCGAAACTGGGCGGAACCATTTTTTCTGCCGCCGCTGAAATGGAAGAAGCCGGCGGTAAGGCATTGGCCATTCAATGTGATATTCGTTTTGAAGACCAGATACAAACAGTGATCGATAAAACGATTGAAACTTTTGGAGGCATCGATATACTTGTGAACAATGCTTCTGCCATCAACCTTACCCCTACCACCCAAACCGAGCCCAAGCGATTCGACCTGATGTTCGACATCAATGTTCGCGGTACTTTTATGATGAGCCGCGCTTGTATTCCCTGGCTAAAGAAAAGCACACAGGCCCATATCCTGAACCTTTCCCCGCCATTGAATATGGATATGAAATGGTTCTCCAAACACCTTGCCTATACCATCAGCAAATATGATATGACGATGATCGCACTGGGTCTTGCTGCCGAATTAAAAAATGATGGCATTGCAGCCAATACACTTTGGCCCAAGACCACCATTGCCACTGCAGCGGTTCAAAATTTATTGGGTGGCGATATGCTGATGAAAATGAGTAGAACGCCTGCCATCATTGCCGATGCGGCTTATTATATTCTTTCCAAATCAGCGGCCGAATGTTCGGGAAATAGTTTTACCGATGAGGCCGTACTGGCCGCAGAGGGAATCACCGACCTGAGTGGTTACTCAGTGGTTCCCGGCGCCACACTCTATACCGATTTGTTCGTATAGGCCTAACTGTTAATGAATCCCTAAAACACACACTGTTGGATGAGCGGTAGCTGCATATCCAAATCTACGTTTAATTTCGTACTATCATCGTTACGCCATGAATGATGATTGATTCAACTAATTAAAGTATAGCCATGAACATCAAAACTGCCTGGGTGCTGTTAGCATCCCTGTTGCTGCATTATTATGCATCAGCACAAACCAATTACCGGAAATATACCCTTCCGCCCTCGAATCGACAACTGAATGCCACCCGCATCAATCAGGAAATTAAGATCGATGGTTCATTGGATGAAGCCAGCTGGAAGACCGCTGCCGAAGCCAATCACTTCACTGCTTTAAGGCCAACCCCTTTTAAAGCGGAAAGTCCGGAAAATGCCTCTCATATTTATTTTATGTACAACGACAAGGGAATCTATATCGGAGGATACCTGTACGAGCAAAGCAAAGACAGCATCTCCAGCGAGCTGGTGGGCAGGGATGGCTTTGGCAACAATGATTTTGTTGGGGTTATTTTTGATACCTATGTTGACAAGATCAATGCCTTTGAATATTTTGTAACTCCTCGCGGTGAACAGATGGATGCCAGGAATTCGCCGAACTCAAATGGAAATGATGAAGATTTTAGCTGGAATGCCGTTTGGCAATCTGCGTCTAAGATCCAAACGAACGGATGGAGCTTTGAAATGTTCATTCCCTATTCTGCTATTAGATTCGGGAATAAAAAAATACAAAACTGGGGCTTGAATATTGTGCGACGCCGTCAGAAAAGCGGCGAACAATTATTCTGGCAACCGATCGATCCAAATGTAAATGGATTTTTAACACAGGAAGGAATGTTGAACGGATTGGAGGACATTAAACCGCCCATTCGTTTGCAATTCTCTCCATATTTTTCAACCTATCTGGTGAATGATGGTACCGCTCCAACGGGGATGCCAAAAACAAGTACCCAGCTAAATGGGGGGCTCGACCTGAAATACGGGATCAACCAGGCGTTCACGTTAGATATGACCCTGATCCCTGATTTTGGCCAGGTGCAAAGTGATAACCGCACCCTGAACCTTACGCCCTTTGAACAAAAATTTAATGAGAACCGATCTTTCTTTACAGAAGGAACAGAGCTGTTCAATAAAGGCAACCTGTTTTACAGTCGCAGGATCGGTAATTCCACCCCTATCCATTTTTGGGATGCCTATGCAGCTACCGGGGCCAATGAATTTGTTGCCAAGAATCCGGTGCAGAGCAAACTGATCAATGCCACAAAACTAAGTGGCCGAACCCAATCAGGATTGGGGATCGGTGTACTGAATGCAGTTACACAGTCGCAACACGCCGTCATTGAAAACGATAAACAACAACAGCGGAAATTTGAAACAGAACCCCTCACCAATTATAATGTGTTTGTGCTGAACCAATCGCTCAAACACAATAGCAGTATATCATTGGTAAACACCAATGTGTGGAGGGGCGGAAAGGATTATGATGCCAATGTAACGGCTGTATTGTTCAACCTATTTGATAAAACCAATACCTGGAATATAGGCGGTTCAGTGGGCATGAGTGCATTACTCAATAAGAACAATAAGAATGTGCTGGGATATACCCACAGCCTCTATTTTGGTAAAGCCAGTGGCAGATTCAATTTTAATGTGTGGCAGGAATTGAGCAATGATAAATACGACAAAAGTGATATGGGGTATTTCACCAACAACAACAGCATGGACCAGGGTGTATGGATGGGCTATAGCTGGACCAAACCCCGTAATTGGTACAATAGCATTTATATCAATGGCAACCTGAATTACAGCAGATTGGTAAGCCCGATCGATGCCTTCAGGGGGAAAGCCATGATGTACCAGTCAGCCGAAGCCTATTTTAACGCTAACGCACAAACGAAAAAACTGTGGCGTGTGGGGGTAAACATCAATGCAGCCGCCAATTATAATGATTTTTATGAAGCCCGTGATTATGGTCGCGTTTTTCAAAACAAAGGAAGGGTAGGATTGAACCTGATGTGGAACAGCAATCAAGTAAAGAAATTCTCCTGGGGCGGCGACCTCTCCACAGGTGTAGGTGGTGTGTTTACAAGAACGAGTATCGGTTATGCCTTAATGGGAAAGATCCGTTTCAGTAGTAAACTCTCCATTGAACATAGTATAGATGTGCAGTCGAGCCACAACCAGCCCGGATGGGCCTATACCGGATATTCAGGAATGGGTGCCTTATCAGATACTATTATATTTTCCAGGCGAAATGTGAACAGCACCGAACAGGTACTGGCCTTGAAATATAATTTCACCAATCATATGGGACTTACCCTTCGTCTTAGGCATTACTGGACCAAAGTGGCCCCCCAGCAATTCTATGCACTCAATCTATACGGAAACCTCGTGAATCCGGAACAACCATTCACCAAAAATGTGAACCAGAATTATAATTATTTCAGTGCCGACATGCAATATACCTGGCAGTTTGCTCAGGGCAGCTTCATAAATATTGTTTGGAAAGATATGGCTGAAACCTTCAGTCGTTCGTTTGAAAAGAATTATGTCAAGAATCTGCAGAACACAACCAATGGTCCGCAGATCAATAACCTATCATTGCGGGTGATCTATTTTCTGGATTATCTCACGGTGAAGAACAGAAAGCATAAAGCATAAAAAAAATCCCCGGTGTAATGCCGGGGATTTTTTTCTATTATTTCGATCGGTTATTTCCAATGATGATGGCACACATGGCTATAGCAAAATCTTTCAGTAAATTAGACATATACATTGATTTGCTTGCCTCATCTACTGCATTGATCAATCCCCTCAGGTGAATAGAACAAGCCACCAGCATCAGGAACAGCGCAAGCAGGTAGGAAGCAATGGGTTTCATGATGCCGGTTAAAATGGCGAGGGCCGCCAATCCGAAGGCAGCACCGGAAAGGTATACCCAGAGCTTGTCATCGCCCGGCAGAAACTCGGGAACATAGGCCGCCATTTTTTCAGCATATAAAAAATGATTCAGGGCAAAAGCGCCAATAATGAGCGCGTAAACAATTTCAGCAATACGTGTAGAAAGAATGGGTTTCATGGTTGATCGTTTTTAGTTGAGGGCAAAAAATTACATATAATCCTTCGATTTTGCAATAGCAATATTTAGTAATGTGAAAAATACCTTTGACTCTATTTGTGAAGGCTTCGACATCCCGATAGCTATCGGGACAGCCTGACAACCCTTTTTAAATTGATGTCAGGCTGAGCATGTCGAAGCCAAATTAAAACACAACAATAACCCATACTCGTTTTATCTTATCATGCTGGCAGGCACCGGCTTCTCGAGCAGGTACTTGTAAATGAATTTTGTTTTCAGGTTCTGAAAATGCACTCCTTTGTTTCCACCCCATCCATGCCTTCCTCCCGGATAGATCATGAATTCAAATTCTTTTTTGCCATCTTCCAGTTTATCGATGAGGCGCAGACTGTTTTGCAGGTGAACATTATCATCGATCACCCCGTGTACAATTTGCAATGACCCTTTGTACTTATCGGTATAATTCAAAACTGAACTGGTTTTATATCCTTCCGGATTATTGGCCGGGGTTCCCATATAACGTTCGGTATAGTGCGAGTCGTAGAAGGTCCAGTCGGTAACCGACCCTCCGGCCATGCCATGGGTGAACACATCACTTCCATAGGTGAGGGCATAACAGGTCATGTACCCGCCATAGCTGAAACCGGTGATGCATATTTTTTTCGGATCTGCATTACCGTTAGCGATCAACCATTTTACCAGGGTGGTATAATCCTTCATTTCCCAGTAACCCAGGTTATGATACATATAATTTACGCCTTCTTTTCCAAAATGGCCACTGGCCCGATGGTCCATATTTACCTGTATCAATCCTTCCTTGGCATACCACTGCTGGCCTCCGCTCAACGACCAGGTATCCCAGCAGGTTCCGGCATTCGGCCCGCCATAAATGGAAATGAGCACCGGATATTTTTTTGTTTTATCCATATTCACCGGCCAGGTCACTTTCATGGGCAGATCATATAAACCATCATCGCTTTTCACCCTCAACAATTCTGTTTTAGCCAGCACATAATTATTGAAATCGTCTCCAATGGCATCGCCCAGATCCCTGATGATCTTTCTTTTTGTACTCATCAGTGTCATTTTTCCAGGCATAGAAGCACTGTTGTACGTGGTGATAAAATAACTGGCATTGGGCGACAGGTTGATATTGTTATGGCTGTATTCTCCAAAACTAAGCCGCTGAAGATTTTTTCCGGTGAAGTCTACCCGATAAAAATCAGTACGCGCAGTATTTTCAAGCCCTTTAGCGGTAAAATAGACAACGTCCTTCTTTTCATCGATATAACTGATGCCGGTGATGGTGAACTTTCCACTGGTGACCGGGTTGATCAGTTTTCCATTCATGTTATAATAATACAATTGCTTCCATCCGGTAGCATCACTGAAAATCAAAAATCCACGGTTATTGCTGAGAAAATGAATGCGCTCACCCTCATCATCCAAATCGATCCAGGTCTTTTGCTTCTCATTATAAAACTCCTGTTTGTTTCCGGTGTATGGATCTACAGCATAAATGATCAGATTGTCTTGCAGCCTGTTCATCCATTGTACCAGCAAACTACTGCCATCGGGTTTCCAATAAGGCAATCCAAAATACTGGTCGTCTTTGGGATTAAAATCGGCCCAAACAGTTTTGCCTCCGTCGGGAGAAACTATACCCACTTTAACTTCCGGATTGGGATCTCCTACTTTGGGATATCTTTCTTTTTCCACCAGTCCATGCTGACCAGCCCCATCGGTAATGGTGTATACAGGCACGGCAGTATCATCGGTTCTGAAATAAGCAATTCTTTTACTGTCGGGGCTCCACCAAAACGACCGGTAGGCCGAACGCCTGCCCAGGATCTCTTCGGTATATACCCAGCTGGCATATCCGTTCAGGATCACGTCACTGCCGTCAGTGGTAATACGGGTTTCTTTTTTGGTGCTGATGTTTACGGTATACAGGTCATTATTTTTCGTGTAGGCCACATAGTTATTATCAGGACTAAGGGTCGGATTCATTTTTTTTGCTGAATCACTGGTGAGCTGAATCTCTGCATCATTCAGTTTTATGAACAGATCGCCTTTCTTAACCAGTATCACGGGCTTTTCCGGGTTTTTCTCAGCGGGAACAACGGGGTCTGTTGGCAAGCTTGCTTTTCCGTTCTTACAATCGATCAAACTGTCTTTACCGGCAAAGGAAATGATAACATGACCATCATCCACCCATTTTTTGAAAACGGGTAGTGCCTTGGTAATGCCTTTGAAATTACCCTTGAAATATTGGTCGTCGGTAAGCGACTTCTGTTGTGCCTGTGCAGGCAGGATGGCAAACATGCTGCAGGCAATGGCGGCAGCTTTTATAAAATAGTTCATATTGGTTATGCATTAAATGAACAACCAAGTTAGTTTTTTTACCAGAAACCGGTATAGGAAAATGATGAGTGGGTGCAGGCGGTATCCTTCATTCCCCAACATGCAGGTAAAAACGTGGGTAACAAAAAACTGCCCCGGTATTGGCCGGGGCAGATGCAATTTATTCAGGTTTATTTTCAGGTCGCATCATCGGGAAAAACAATACATCCTGTATGGAGTGTTGATTAGTAAGTAGCATACAGATGCGGTCTATGCCGAAACCGATGCCACTGGTTGGCGGCATGCCATATTCCAGGGCCCGTAAAAAATCATGATCAATGAACATGGCTTCATCATCGCCTCTTTCCATCAGGCGGGTCTGTTCTTCAAATCTTTCCCGTTGTTCAATAGGATCGTTGAGTTCACTATAGGCATTGGCAATTTCTTTGCCATTGCACATCAGTTCAAAACGCTCTACCAGTCCGGGTTTGCTGCGATGTTTTTTGGTAAGCGGACTCATCTCTACCGGATAATCGGTGATGAAGGTGGGTTGAATGTAATTTCCTTCGCATTTGCTTCCGAATATTTCATCGATCAGTTTTCCTTTGCCCCATTTTTCATCGGCATGAATATGCAATTGTTTGCACACATCCCTGATGCCGGCTTCATCCATAGCAGAAATATCAAATCCGGTATGATCCTGTATCGCTTCAAACATGGTCACCCTTTTATACGGGGCTTTGAAATCAATTTCGGTTTCACCTACCACCAGTTTTGTTTTTCCATTGGTGGCCAATGCTGCTTTTTCGAGCAGTTGTTCGGTAGTTTCCATCATCCATTCATAATCTTTATAGGCCACATAAAATTCCAGTACGGTGAATTCAGGATTATGGGTGCGGTCCATGCCTTCGTTGCGGAAATTGCGACTGAATTCATATACCCATTCAAATCCGCCAACGATCAGTCTTTTCAAGTATAATTCATTGGCAATGCGCAGGTACATAGGAATATCCAATGCATTGTGATGGGTGCTGAATGGCCGGGCAGCGGCACCGCCGGGGATACTTTGCAACACCGGTGTATCCACCTCTAGTGCACCGCGTTCATTTAAAAATTCGCGGATCGCATTCATCATTTTGGTACGCTTGATGAAAGTTTCCTTTACGCCCGGATTTACGATCAGATCGGCATACCGTTGACGATACCTGAATTCAGGATCGGTTACTTCATCAAATGATTCACCATCTTTTTCTTTCACGATGGGCAGTGGGCGCAACGACTTGGTGAGCATGCTGAATTCCTTCACATGGATGGATGTTTCACCGGTCTTGGTGGTGAACACATAACCTTTGATGCCAATGATATCGCCGATATCAACCAATTTTTTCCAAACGATCTGGTATTGGGTCTTATCTTCTCCAGTACAGATATCATCTTGTTTGATATAGAACTGGATCTTACCCACCGCATCCTGTATCACGGCAAAATTAGCCTTGCCCATATCGCGCACACTCATGATGCGGCCAGCCATACAAACTTCTGCAAATAATTTTTTATCAGCTTCACTATGATTGCCTGCATCACCCTTGTAATTTTCCTTAATGTATTGAGAAGTGGTATTTACCGGATACAGCGCTGCGGGATAGGCATCAATGCCCATCTTGGTCAGTTCTGCTAATTTTTCTCTTCTGATGATCTCCTGTTCAGACAAATTTGTAATGCTCATAAAAGACTAATTTTTTTCATCGAAAATGATCGTATGGTCACGATATTTTCAGTGATCACAATATATTGTTGGATGGCAAAGATACCGTAAGCAAATGATTTCACATGGAGCGGGTTAATTGGCGGGCAGGGCAGCAAAAAAATCGAGTGCTGCTTTTTGACCATTTTTATACAGCAGTAATTTATCTTCCAGCCGGGTTCTTTTGATTTTTGCTGAAATATTTCCCTGATTTACATAAATGGTACGCCCTCTTTCATTTTCCAGTGCAGGATATTTCCTATTGATGGTTTCCATCAACAGGTTGATAAAGGCACCGAAATATTCCTTTTGGTTGCTGATAGAATAGGCTGGGATGTTGGTGCTGTTCTTTTGTAATGAATCGATCTGTTGCGGCCTTTCCAGTTTGATACCGATCGTTTGCCGGTTGAATCTTACCTGATCGCATAGTAAGGGCTGATCATCCACATTGATGCAGGTATCGAAGATGCAGATGGGATAATTGCAAAGCATACCCCCATCCACATAATAATTGATGAAGCTGGCAGGGTCGGATCTTTTTATTTTTTCCAGTTTGTCATTCAGGGCGATCGGTTCAAAATAAAGCGGTACACTACCGCTGATCCTTACGGCCAGTTCAATGGGCATATCGGGCGTGAACTGGAAAGAAAAAACTTCGAGTCGTTGTTTGCTGAGATTGGTTCCCGTGCAATAAAGATCTTTATAAAGATTGTTCTTCAGGTGAAGCTGGTGCAATTGATTAAAACTAAGAAAGGGTTTTCCGGTTTTAAAGGCAATGAGTTCTTGCAGCCATTTTTCAAAATTATCGCCTTTGTAGATCCCAAAATCTTTTTTAAAACGTTCGTATTTTCCAATTACTCCGCCTTTTCCTTCATTGAATTTCTGTACTGGAAGAATCATCATCAGACTATCAATTTCAGCGGCGCTGTATCCTATACAAACCATCATGCCCGCAATGGCGCCTGCAGAAGATCCGCCAACGCGTTCCAGTTGTTGTACAATTCCTTTTTCCTCCAATACTTTTAATGCTCCGGCATAGGCTAGTCCACGCACACCGCCACCTTCCATCACCAGGTTTTTATAGTCATACTTATTTTGTGCAAAACAAAAGCAGGGGAAACAAATACAGATCAACAATTTTTTCATGGGGCGAAAGTAACGGATTGGGTATTGCAAGCGCGTTAATGATACACTAATTTTCATCGGCCAGCAGTACCTGCCAGGCTTCATTTACCTTTCCTTCATTCAGCAGTTGCTTGGCGTAATGGTGCAGTTCGTTTTCCATCTCATTGGGATTGATGGAATAATACTGTATGATATTCTTCAGTTTGTCATCGTTAAATGCGGGATCCACGGTTGGCATTTCATGTACATTGGCCAACTGTGCCAGGTGATTGCCATTGAGGATGGGACTATTCCGGATGCCTTCCGGCAGGGCATCAAATCCAATACCCAGTTGCATATTGGGTTTGGCTACTTTAAATAAACTCTGCTCGTCTACTTTACAATACCAGTCGCCCCCCAGCCGGGCCACCAATTGCAGTTTGGTTTGATCGATCATTTGCTGATCATTCAAAATACTATCGTCGATATGCATGCAGATTACTTCACAGATCACCAGATTACCGGCGCCGCCCATATTGCCCAGCGGTTTTACTTCCAAAACCTTGCATTCCAGTTTGATCTTACTTTCTTTAACCATTGGAGGAATTACCTGAGAAGCGGGTTCCATGGTAAATCCAGATTTTACAAATTCATTTACGCCTTTTGGAAATTCGCAACTACTCAAACTCACCTGCTGTACCATATCATAGTCAACCAGGTTGATCACTACTTCAGGAACTTCCAATACATTTTCCAGGGTATGTTTCGTGCTGTTGTCGCGTACCCTGCGGGCCGAAGAAAAAATTACAATGGGAGGGTTTGAAGAAACCATGTTAAAAAAACTAAAGGGAGATAAATTTACATTCCCAGCTTTGTCGATGGTTGAAGCAAAACAGATCGGCCGGGGCGCAATCGCGTGCTGCAGGTAGTTTTGAACCTCACCGGGTTTTAGATTAGATAGCGTAACGATCATGATCTTTTATTTATGGGAGTTGCCTTTAAACTTTCTTCAAATTCAAAATGCTGAAATCATCCTCATCCTTTACAATGGTATTGCTTAGTTTTCCTAATTGATCGATCTCCATTTCAACCACATCGCCTTCTTTGAGCCATTGTTCAGCATAATTAGGATCGTTGAGTTTTCCGGTACCATTGAGTTCCAGAAAACATCCTGTGCCTACGGTGCCGCTTCCGATCACATCGCCGGGCAACAGGTTTACGCCATAACTGCATCGTTCAATGATCTCGGCAAAGGTCCAGTCCATATCCGATAGGTTGCCGGCACTTACCTGAATGCCATTCACCCAGCATTTCATATTCAGGTTCCAGGCTTTTCCGGTATGATTTTCTTTACAGGGAACCTCATAAGCTTGTAGTTCATCGAGGGTAACCAATGAAGGGCCGATCACCGTTGAAAAATCCTTTCCTTTAGCAGGGCCTAAGTTGAGGAGCATTTCTTCCATCTGTAATCTGCGGGCGCTCATATCGTTCATGATCATGAGGCCACCGATATATTCATCGGCATCTGCTGCCTTGATATTTCTTCCGGGCTTACAGATTACGATGGCGGCTTCCAGTTCAAAATCCAGTTTCTCAAAATGATCGGGCATGCAAATAATATCTCCGGGTCCCTGGATGCTGTTGTGGTTGGTAAAATAAAATATGGGGTACTGATCAAATTCGGGGATCATATCTACTTTCCGATTTCGCCGGGCTGAGGCCACATGTTGGCGAAAGGCATATCCATCCCGGCAGCTGGTAGGGTGCGGAACCGGAGCCAGTAGTTGTACCTGGTCGATGGGTACTCCCAAGAAAGAGGATACCATTCCGCTTTTGATGCGTTGTTCAACGGCCTGGGCCAGCGGCATGATATCGTCCCAATAATTTAAGAACATCGACATACTTACCGGCAGGTCGCGGTGAAGCGCCTCGGCATCATATACCAGTCCATTTTCTAGAAATGCCAACTGATCCTGTCCATCTTTCAAATAAGTTACCAGCTTCATATGCTTGATTTTGAAGGGTAAAATTAGCTAATAAAAATTTGTGAAGATATTATAAAAAGATTTCACGTTTTTTATTTTGAATGTTTAATTTTGTTTTGAAGCAATACAGCCGCTATGAAATTTGACAAAATCCACAACAAGGGACAGGCCCAGCTGTTTAAGAATCAGTACTTGGAATTTCTTACCAAAACCCACCCGCTGGTGATCTGGGGATTGTACCTGCCCATCATTTGTTTCATGCTTTATTATAGCAGCATGGAGTTAGAGCTTAATTCGGTTCGCATCCTGCTGGTATTCCTTGCCGGCATGTTCTTCTGGTCTTTATTTGAGTACTTGATCCATCGGTTCGCCTTTCATTTTTTGGCAAAAAGTGAGCGGGCCACCAAGTTTGTATATATCATTCATGGTAACCATCACGAATATCCGAGAGATAAGGAGCGATTGTTCATGCCAGCTGTTCCGAGTCTGATACTGGCTTCCACCATTTTTGGTCTCATGTTTATTAGTTTCAAGCTTTTGGGCGGCGGCAATTATGTGTTTTCATTTTTCCCGGGATTTATGATGGGGTATCTTATTTATGGATCTATGCACTATGCCATTCATGCGTGGAATCCTCCGTTCAAATGGATGAAACCGCTTTGGCGCAATCACCATTTACATCATTATAAAGAAACCCAACTGGGATTTGGGGTAAGCTCTACTTTGTGGGATCATGTATTTGGAACGATGTTCGATCTGAAAAAAGAAAAAGAAGACAAGGAAAAAGTAGCGGAACTGATGTATACTTCAAAGTCTGATAAAAAAGAATCATAAACCTTATTACCATTTTTCTTCTTCATCAATCTGATTGTCCCGCTGGCCGAACTGCCGGCGGGTTTTTATTTTCTGTTCTTGTCGCTCCACGATCAATTCTGCAATAATGTGTCCCGCATCTTGTTCGGGATATTGAGCCAGCAACTGTTTAAGTTTTGGCTCGGATACATCAATGCGGTATAGATAACTGACCAGTTTTTCAAAATCATTTTTGATCAGCTCATTGAGGTGCTCGGCCAGCTTCGAAAGGATCTCTTCTC
>CAIRHQ010000030.1 GCA_903878475.1 uncultured Bacteroidota bacterium
CTTGAGCACCGGATAAAGTACCCAGTGTTGGATTCACAAAACTGATGGGCAATGATATTAATGCATTCAGGTTTGGTACTGTAATTGCATTACCCGCCGAATTTGATAAGAACCCTGCAGTAACTGTACTGGTTGATCCTGAACAAACCACTGCTGGAGATGCACTGGCTTTTAATTGCAACCAATTTGCAGCAGCGGTTCCTAAAATACTACCCGCAGCCGGCCCTGTGTTCACGCCCCACCAATTATTATTGGTGTTCATGCTGGTAACCGTTCCTCCACCGGTGGAGATGATCGTTCCGGTGGCTACGCCTGCTGCTGTATTGCCAATGATCCTGTTATAATTAATATTGATCACTACGGCATTAACCATCCCCACTGCAGCACCACCAAACACAACACCATTGGCAGTATTATTCAAAAAAGAATTTGTAAGAATATCACAAACTGAAGGCCCAGGTAAGGTTCCTGAAATATTGATAGCCCCACCCTGTGTGCCGGCTGTATTGCCAGAAAAAGTATTATCAAAAATATGCACTATGCCTAAACCAGAATAACTGATCGCACCACCAACAGCTGTTGCGGTGTTATTGTTGAACTGGGTATTGGAAATATCTAAATTATGCGTGGCCGATCCTGAACTTTGCGAAATGGCTCCGCCATTTCCTGTTGCCGTATTATTATCGAAAAGGCAATGAGTAATTGTAGTAGCATCGCTCGGCCTGCCGGCAAGGATTGCTCCCCCGGATCCGGTAACGCTTCCCCCGGTAAATCTTATTCCATCAATGAACACAGAAATACTTCCAACATTATTGATTGCATGTATATCCAATATTCTTTCTCCCGCCAAACCGATGATGGTGGTTGTTGCTGAAGATGCTCCCTGAAAATTTACTGTTTTTGCACCAGCTGCAACCGATGTGTTCAGATCCAGATCGCCTAATAATCCTGTATTGTCTGAGCCCGCAAGACTGAGCACATAATTCCCCGCAGGAATATTGATGGTAATATTAGCACCAACGGGTTCATTGTTGGCGGCCAGGATGGCTTCACGCAAACTGATCCCCGCACCACCCGGTGTGCCGATCAGGTTGGCAATGCTGGTTACATTACCATTGTTCTCATCAACAGTTGTAGATAAGGTGATGGTTTGGGCATTTGTTACATTGAAAGACATGACCACAAGTGACAATATCAATGCAATATTTTTTTTACTGAACAGGAAATTGAATTTGCCTGTTGCAAAAAGGTTCAATAGTTTCATCTGGCTGGTTGGTTTATTTATTTAAGCAGTAGCTAACTGTTTAAAAAAAATCGTGATTATCGAAAAAAAATATTCTGTCTATATTAATTTCTGGCCGGAAAAATACCGAACAGGGTGATACAAATATTCTGTACCTGATAAGGCATCAGGTTATTATGCGCCTGTGCTCCTCCTGACAGTGCCAAGGCAGTTGCATTCATGTTCACGGTTGTTGCTGAAGCTCCTTCATAAAAATTGATGTCGCGGTCGATGGACGGACTGGCCCAGATTGCATTAGCAGGACTTGCAGCTGTTCCGCTACCATCGGTACCCACAGCATTATGTGTATGAGAGGGCATCTGATTGGAGTTTAGTGTAATCGAAGATGAACCTCCGATTTGACCCAAACTATAAATGCTTAACCCTGGCCCCTGCCCTTGTCCAATAGGAGCAGCACCCTGTAAGTTGGGTAACGCGAACGTAGTTTGACCATTTCCTCCATAAGTGGTTCCCAGGAGTGAAAATAAAGCCGTATTCTGAGAGATCGGTAAGATCTGACCATTGCATTGAGCCCAATTTCTGGGTGGAAAATTGCAAGCGAAAATTCTGATCTCTGCTATGTATGCATCTGCCATGAAATGATTTTTTAGTTGGTTTTATATTAGTTACGGGATGGGAAAATGCCTGCAACGGCGATACAAAAATTCAAGACCAAAAATGGCGATCGGTTCTCATGTGATTGATTGGAACCGGTCTGGCTTATTGCACTTGTACTCATTGTTGCACCAGCCGTATTGCGGAACCCTGCAGCATCAGCCCCCTTCGCCCATAGATTACCTGATGGATTAGGGAGATTTACATTCGCCCCACTGGCTTTAACCTGATGTGTATGTAAAGGCATTTCATTAATAGTAATTGTATGTGCCTCTTCTCCTCCGGTTTGGCCTTGCTGAAATGATAAAGGCCCATTTATATGCATGGGCACCCTTCCCCGAAGATCTGGTATACCA
>CAIRHQ010000031.1 GCA_903878475.1 uncultured Bacteroidota bacterium
AAAATGGAGTTTGAAGTAAAGACCACCAACGATCAGATAGAATCGCGGTACTACCAGGGTTGGCTGCGCTGGATCTTCGTGATCGGTGCACATGGCGCACATCAATATTGATTAATTTAAAAGCACTATAAATACTGAACTATGAAAAAACGTTTATTCAGCAGTTGTATCATGATGTTTGTTGGCATCAACCTGGTGGTTGCTGGTCCTATAAAAGTTGTGACCACCACCACCGATCTGAAAAGCATTACCGAATGGGTAGGCGGAAATAAAGTTTCTGTAAGCAGCATTGCTACCGGATACCAGAACCCGCATTTTGTAGATCCCAAGCCCAGCTATATCATCAGCTTATCTAACGCCAATCTGTTTGTCACCGTGGGCCTCGATCTGGAAACCGGCTGGTCGCCCCAATTACTCAGCAGTTCAAGAAATCAAAAAATACAAAAAGGGGCAGCGGGTTATGTAGACGCTTCAGAAGGAGTAGGATTGTTACAAGTGCCCAGTTCGCTGAATCGCGGCGAAGGCGATATCCATATTTATGGCAATCCGCATTACTGGCTTGACCCCCTGAATGGAAAAGTAATTGCCCGAAATATTGCCAATGGATTAGAAAGGATCGATCCATCGAACAAGGCATACTATGAAGCCAACTTGCAGGCATTTTTCAATAAAGTGAATGAGAAACTTGCGGCATGGGCCGCTTTGATGGCACCTTATAAAGGATCCAAGATCATCGCCTATCATAACGAGTGGTGCTATTTTGAAAAAAGATTCGGACTCGAGATCGTAGACTTTATGGAACCCAAACCCGGTATTCCTCCATCACCTTCTCAATTGGTGAAAGTGATCAAAGAGGTTTCGGCCAACCATATTAAAGTGATCATTTCTTCTCCCTATTTTACTACCTCTTCTTCAGATGTAGTGGCCAAACAAACCGGAGTAAAGGAATTAACGCTGGCAACTTCAGTAAATGCATTTGATCAGATACACGATTATTTCGACCTGTTTGATTATAACCTGAATCAATTGATCGCGGTGTTGAAATAACCTATCAGGAATATTGGTTACCTTAAATCCTTAAAACCAGCTGTATGTTAGATATGTTCCAATTGCCCTTCATGGTACAGGCTTTTGCAGCCGCAGTGATCACCGGCGTGTTGTTGTCTTATCTGGGCGTTCATGTAGTGGGCAGGGGCATTGTGTTCGTAGACCTGGCACTCGGTCAGATCTCTTCGCTGGGTGTGGCTTTCGCTGCATACATTGGAACGGGTTTAACCACCATACCATTGGTATTTACTTTAACCGGAGCCTTGTTGATGTCGTTTCTCAATATTAGGGATAAACGATTGAAACAAGAAGCCATCATCGGTATCTTTTATGCTTTTGCCTCGGCACTAACGGTACTGCTTATCTCAAAAACACCACATGGCGATTCCGATATTCAGGAAGTGTTATTCGGCAATATCCTTTCCATCAGCTGGCAACAGATCAGCAATGTGGGCATCGTATTTGGTGCCATTGCCCTGGTACAATTAATTTTTGCTGGAAAATTCTTCAAGCTAACCGAGTCATTTGAAAATGGTGAGAACCATCTTGTGGGTATTTTCAATGTCTGGAACTTTCTTTTTTATATCTCCATTGGATTAGCCATTGTATATGCCGTAAAGATCAACGGCGTGATCCCGGTATTCTCTTACCTAATCATCCCCGCTGTATCTGCCATCATGCTTTCAAAAAATAAGATCGCTGTGATCCTCATTGCAGTACTGATCAGTATCCTGGGCGGGTTTTTTGGATTGGATTTTTCTTTCCATTTTGATTTTCCAGCCGGCGCATCCGTAGTGGCTGTGCTGGGGGGCATATTCATTATTTGTGCAGCGTTTAAGATCATCCGTGACCTCATATTCAAAAAATCGGTAACAGAGCAACCCGCACATTGATACAATTATTCCGGTTCATGAATATATTGGCTTGAGGCATATGCATCTGGCTTCAGTTCATCATGAATAATTTCTTCCGCAATATTCCCTTCCTTTCTTTTATTGCTTAACTTTCCGAACCACAGCAAAACTTCGGAGATATGCAGCAATATATTTTAGCCCTCGACCAGGGCACCACCAGTTCCCGCGCCATCATTTTTGATCAGCAAGGTGCGGTAGTGGCCATTGCCCAAAAGGAATTCACGCAATTCTTTCCACAACCCGGATGGGTAGAGCACGACGCCAATGAGATCTGGAGCACACAGTTAGGGGTAGCCGCAGAAGCCATCATCAAGGCCGGACTTTTACCAGAAAATATTGCAGCGATCGGCATCACCAATCAACGTGAGACCACCGTGGTTTGGGACAGAGCAACAGGCAAACCCATTTATCATGCCATTGTTTGGCAGGACAGAAGGACTGCAGAATTTTGCGATGAGTTAAAAGCGCGTGGACTGGATCAGGTCATCCGCGAAAAAACTGGACTGGTCATCGATGCTTATTTTTCTGCATCAAAAGTGAAATGGATCCTGGATCATGTAGAAGGAGCAAGAGCAAAAGCAGAAAAAGGGGAACTGTGTTTTGGAACCATCGATAGCTGGCTGGTATGGAACCTCACCAAGGGGCAAATACATGTAACCGATGTTTCCAATGCTTCGCGCACCATGTTGTGTAATATTCATACCCTGCAATGGGATGGTGAGTTGCAGAAAATATTCGATATCCCTGGATCCATGCTGCCACAGATCCGCAGCAGCAGTGAAGTGTATGGCACCACACAAAATATTTTAACCTCACATAATATTCCCATCGCGGGCATTGCCGGCGATCAGCAGGCGGCATTGTTTGGACAAATGTGCACCCAATCGGGCATGGTGAAGAACACTTATGGCACCGGTTGTTTCATGCTGATGAATACCGGTGAAAAGCCAGTAGTATCAAATAATAACCTGCTTACCACCGTGGCCTGGAAGGTGAACGGAATCACACATTACGCACTCGAAGGAAGCGTTTTTATTGCCGGAGCCGTAGTACAATGGTTACGCGACGGACTCGGCATCATCAAAACTTCAGCTGATGTAGAACAACTGGCTACCCAGGTAAAAGATACTGATGGGGTTTTCCTGGTGCCGGCATTTGCCGGTTTGGGCGCACCTCACTGGAACCCATACACGCGCGGAACCATGGTAGGCATCACCAGAGGAACCAGTGCGGCACATATCGCCCGGGCAGCCCTGGAGAGTATTGCTTTTCAAACCATGGATGTGTTGAAAGCCATGGAAGCCGATTCTGGAATATCCATCAAAGAATTGCGCGTAGATGGCGGCGCAACAGCCAATGATCTGCTCATGCAGTTCCAAAGTGATATCCTGCAAACCAAAGTGGTTCGTCCGAAAATTACAGAGACCACGGCACTGGGAGCGGCTTATCTGGCAGGCTTGGCAGTTGGCTTCTGGCCCAGTATTGAAGCCATACAGGACCAATGGCAGGTTGATATTGTGTTTTCAGCAGTGATGCCGGAAACTGAATCAGCTATCCTGAAAAAAGGCTGGCAAAGAGCGGTAAGGTCGGCCATTGCCTGGGCCGATGACAAATAATTTTTTACACAAATTTTCAAACCATATAAACAAGGCTTATGCATCCCTATTTATTTGAATTGATCGGTACGGCATTTTTAATTTTATTAGGCAACGGTGTGGTGGCCAATGTAGTTTTAAATAAAACCAAGGGCAATAACAGTGGCTGGATCGTGATCAGTTTTGGTTGGGCAATTGCCGTCTTTGTAGGGGTTTATATCAGCGCTGCACAAAGCGGGGCACACCTCAACCCTGCAGTTAGTATCGCCCTGGCCATGACCGGTAAATTTTCATGGCAGCTTGTTCCCTGGTATATTGGAGCACAATTTGCCGGCGCCATGTTGGGTGCCTTATTGGTTTGGATCTCGTATAAAAAACATTTTGATGAAACCACTGATGCCGGCGCCATCCTGGCTGTATTTTCTACCGGACCGGCGATCCGGAATCCTTTATTCAATCTGGCCACTGAAATTATCGGAACTTTTGTATTGGTATTTGGGGTTTTATTTATCGCCGGCGGAGATGTAAAACTTGGTTCTTTGGATGCCCTTCCTGTTGCCTTATTGGTATTGGGGATCGGACTTAGCCTTGGCGGTCCCACCGGATATGCCATTAACCCTGCCCGCGATCTTGGTCCCCGGATCATGCATTTCCTCTTGCCGATCTCCGGGAAAGGGGATAGCGACTGGGGCTATAGCTGGGTTCCGGTAATAGGTCCGGTATTGGGGGCTGCTTTAGCCGCGCTGCTCTTTAATTCACTATAAAAGCAGGGTAAAAAATGAGTCTTCAGGCCTGAATTGGCCAAAATCATGAAAAATTGTCCTTTCCGGGTTCAATCGGGTATAAAAAAATTGGGTTCTAATTTTTAATTCCAGTCGCCAAGCCTTACCTTTGCGGCTCGAAAATTAAACCTCTTTTTATATGGCCAATACGGGTAAAGTAAAATCAATTATCGGTGCGGTAGTTGACGTTCAGTTCGATAGCGACAGCAAACTTCCTGAAATTTTGAATGCATTAGAGTTGAAGCGTGATAACGGTGATACACTGGTACTGGAAGTGCAACAACATTTGGGTGAAGACAGTGTACGTACCATTGCGATGGACGGTACTGAAGGTCTGGTTCGCGGTACAGTGGTAACCGATACAGGTAAACCTATTGCAATGCCGGTGGGAGATGGTATCAAGGGCCGTTTGTTCAATGTAACAGGCGATGCTATTGATGGTCTGCCACAGGTAAGCAAAGTAGGTGGTCGCCCCATCCATGCCAAGCCCCCATTATTTGAAGACCTGAGTACAGCCAATGAAATTTTGTATACCGGTATCAAGGTTATTGACCTGATCGAACCATATGCAAAAGGTGGAAAGATCGGTTTGTTTGGTGGTGCCGGTGTGGGTAAAACAGTATTGATCCAGGAATTGATCAACAATATCGCGAAAGCTTACAGTGGTGTATCAGTATTTGCCGGTGTAGGTGAGCGTACCCGTGAAGGAAATGATCTGATGCGTGAGATGATCGAAGCAGGTATCATGAATTATGGCGACAAGTTCAAACATAGTATGGAAGAAGGTGGATGGGATCTGAGCTCCGTGAATATGGACGACCTGAAAGAATCAAAAGCAACTTTCGTATTCGGTCAAATGAATGAACCACCAGGGGCAAGGGCTCGTGTGGCTTTGAGTGGATTAACCATTGCTGAATATTTCCGTGATGGAGATGGACAGGGACAAGGAAAAGACATTTTATTCTTCGTAGATAATATCTTCCGTTTTACGCAGGCAGGTTCTGAGGTATCAGCTTTGTTGGGTCGTATGCCTTCTGCGGTGGGTTACCAGCCAACACTGGCTACTGAGATGGGATTGATGCAAGAAAGGATCACTTCTACCAAGAATGGTTCTATCACTTCGGTACAGGCGGTGTATGTTCCTGCGGATGATCTTACCGATCCGGCGCCGGCAACTACGTTCGCTCACTTGGATGCAACAACCGTGTTGAGTCGTAAGATCGCGGATCTGGGTATCTATCCTGCGGTGGATCCATTGGATTCTACTTCAAGAATTCTTACTCCATTGATCGTAGGTGATGAACATTATGATTGTGCCAACCGCGTTAAGTTGATCTTACAGCGATATAAAGAATTACAGGATATCATCGCCATCCTTGGTTTGGATGAATTGAGTGATGAAGATAAACTGGTGGTATCACGTGCCCGTAAAGTACAGCGTTTCTTGTCACAACCATTCTTTGTGGCCGAGCAGTTTACCGGATTGAAAGGGGTACTGGTTCCTATTGAAGATACCATCCGTGGTTTCAATTCTATCATGGACGGTGAAGTGGATGAGTATCCTGAAGCGGCGTTCAACCTGGTGGGTACATTGGAAGATGCCATTGAAAAAGGTAAGAAACTGATGGCAGCAGCACAAGCTTAAACTAATAAAAGATGACATTAGAGATACTGACACCCGAAAGGAAAATTTTTAGTGATGAAGTGTACGGTGTGCAATTACCGGGTATTGGCGGTTTGTTTGAAGTGCTCGACAGACACGCACCATTGGTAAGTGCATTGAAAGAAGGGACCCTGAAAATTTTGGTTGATAAAACAGCCACCACTTCTTTCGCCATTAAAAGTGGTTTTGTGGAAGTGCTGAACAACAAGACTACCGTGTTGGTAGAAGGAGCAGTTGAAAGTTGATCTAACGAAATATAATTTATCAAACCCATGCATGCCGCATGGGTTTTTTATTTACCATGATTCAGCAAGTAGATTAAAATTGTGCTTTGATCTGTACATAACTCCAGGCACAAAAAGGCAATACGATGAATACGGCAAGCGCATATCCAATGCCCAGCCAGGCCCATACCAGCGAGCCGATCAGTAATAGATAAATTGGGTACAATACAAATAATAAACCTACCAGCACAGAATCATAATGATCATTGTGTGACGACTTGCGATGGGCAAATTTTTGTAGGGGGATATAGAAGAT
>CAIRHQ010000032.1 GCA_903878475.1 uncultured Bacteroidota bacterium
CATCTGTGCAACAGAAGAATGGGTATTGGTGCCGATGGATTGATGTTGTTGAATAAACTGGAAGGTTACGATTTTAAAATGATGTATTACAATGCCGATGGCAATGAAAGTACCATGTGTGGAAATGGTGGTCGCTGCCTTACCAAATTTGCCTACCATTCAGGGATCCATAGAAGCAGTTACCGGTTCAAAGCCATTGATGGCGATCATGAGGCAGAGATCGAGATCGGCGGATTGGTTCGACTAAAAATGCAGGATGTGAACCAGGTGGATCAGCATGCTTCCTATACCCTACTCAATACAGGATCTCCTCACCTGGTAAAATTCACCACGGAGATCGACGAAATAGATGTTGTGGAAACGGGAAGGACTATACGCAATAGCGATGCCTTTGCAGCAGAAGGTGTAAATGTGAATTTTGTACAAACCCTGAGTCAAGACAGCATTCAAGTTCGCACTTATGAACGGGGCGTGGAAGATGAAACCCTTAGCTGTGGCACCGGGGTTACCGCTTCTGCACTGCTTTGTGCACATAACGACAATGGCTTTAACCGAGTAGAAGTAAAAACAAAAGGCGGTCACCTGAGTGTGGAATTCAATAAGAACAATGATGAACATTTTACGGATATCTGGCTTTGCGGCCCTGCTGAGATCGTTTTTCAGGGCGTAGTAGAAGTGTAAGCCAACCAATTTTTCAACAACAAATACTGCATGAAACAATTCAATATACGAGTATATGGTATCCTCATCAATGATCAACAGGAAGTATTGGTCAGTGATGAAAAGATCAGGGGCATGCTCATCACAAAATTTCCCGGTGGTGGATTAGAATTGGGTGAGGGCACTATCGATTGCCTTAAGCGAGAATTCATGGAAGAGATGAACCTGAAAGTTGAAGTGCTTCATCATATTTATACCACCGATTTTTTTCAACCCAGCGCTTTCCATGCCGATCACCAGATCATTTCAATCTATTATGCAGTAAAGCCCTTAGAACCCATTGCCGCTCCCCTGCGTGATCAGCCTTTTGATTTTGATGCACAGCAGCTTGAAGTATATGCAAATACTGGAGAAACAGAAACCTTTCGGTTTGTGAATTGGATGCAGTTTAACGAAGAGGTACTCAGTTTGCCCATTGATAAAATTGTTGCCAACATCATCAAATCATCAGATCAATCATGAGCCCCGAAATATTTTTCGACTCCGAAATCATACTGGAAAATGATATCGTACAATTAGAGCCCCTCTGTGAAAAACATTTTGAGGCCCTGCTCCCTACAGCCTTAGAACCAAGCCTATGGTTATTCACGATCCAAAAAATTAATACCCCGGCTGATTTCAGAAAATATTTCGATGCAGCCTTGACTGAAAAAGCAGCCAAAAAATCTTATCCCTTTGCCATCTATCATAAAGCAAAACAGCAATATCTGGGATGCACCCGTTTTGGGAATATTGAGTTTGCGCATAAGAAAATGGAGATCGGCTGGACCTGGATACATCCATCCCTGCAAGGGACCGGATTTAACAAGCAGGTGAAATTCCTGATGCTGCAATTTGGTTTTGAAACGATCGGCCTTAACCGGATCGAATTAAAAACCAGTTTGCTGAACCTGAAATCGCAACGGGCCATGCAAAAGATCGGTGCCGTAAAAGAAGGGATCTTGAGAAAAAACATCATCAATGAAGATGGTTCGGTAAGGGATACTGTTTACTTTAGCTTTATCAGTTCGGAATGGCCCGAAATAAGAAAGAATATATTTGCATCAGTTTAATCTTTTAAACCCACATCATGAATAAACTATTGATCGCCGCCATAGCATTAATCTTCATTTCCTGCAAAGAAATTAAGCAATCTGAAACGCCTACAGCTAATAATGACAGCTTGTATAGAACCGTACAAACTGGTGGTGTACAGGTGATCAATTTGAGTACACCAAAAGGGAATTTTAAAATATGGACAAAAAAAATAGGTAATAACCCGAAGATCAAATTACTCTTGTTGAATGGCGGTCCCGGTGCCACCCATGAATATTTCGAATGCTTTGAAAGTTTTATGCCACAGGAAGGCATTGAATTCATTTATTATGATCAGTTGGGTTGTGGCAATTCAGATAATCCAAAAGATACAGCCTTATGGGATCTGGACAGATATGTAGATGAAGTAGAGCAGGTGCGTATTGCACTGGGATTGAATAAGGATAATTTTTACCTGTTGGGCCATTCCTGGGGAGGAATATTGGCCATGCAGTATGCGCTGAAATATCAGGATAATTTAAAAGGACTGATCATCAGCAATATGATGTGCAGCATTCCTGATTATGCAAAATATGCGGATGAGGTACTGGCTAAACAGATGGATCCAAAAGTTCTGGATACCATTCGGCAGATAGAAAAGAATAAAGATTTTTCAAATCCAAAATACATGGAATTGCTGCAACCTAATTTTTATGCCAAGCATATTTGCCGGATTCCATTAGATCAATGGCCCGAACCGGCAACACGTTCCTTTGCCAAGACGAATCAATCGCTATATGTAACCATGCAAGGGCCCAGTGAATTTGGTGTAGCGGGGAAATTATTGAATTGGGATGTGCGTAAAGAATTGCCTAAAATAAAAGTACCAACGCTTACCATCGGTGGTCAGTTTGATACCATGGATCCGGAACATATGAAGTGGATGAGCACCCAGGTACAATTGGGTCGTTACCTCTACTGTCCTACCGGCAGCCACATGAGTATGTATGACGATCAGCAACACTATTTTCCGGGACTGATCCAATTCATCAAAGATGTTGATACTGGAAATTTCTCATCAACTAAAAAATAGCAAAAAATCTATCAGCCTATAAGCCGGATTCTGTATCCGCCCGAAAGCGAATGGTTATCATTTATCTGGTTGTGCTATTACTAACACAATCTTGCTGCCTACCCTTTAACCCGGGGTTTTAACACCCACTTAAGCGAGTCGCCTTCAAAGGTTAATATACGTGGCATTACAGCACACAAGGTTTACCCCTAACCGGTATTGCTACCTGTTACCGTGAGCTCTTACCTCACGTTTTCACCCTTACCCCGATAAATCGTGGCGGTAATTTTCTGTGGCACTGTCTACTTGAATGAACAAGTCCGGCCGTTAACCGGTGTGTTGCTCTTTGCTGTCCGGACTTTCCTAATCCCCGAAGGAATTCGATAACCCGGCTGATAGGCTGCAAAGGTAATCCTTATTTTTAACAGCAGTTTTGCGTAGTAGTTAGCCTAAATTTGAGTAAGCTGCTTAACTTTGTCCCTTAAGATAAAATTTACCCAACCAATACATGCATAGCAGAATGAAGAAATATTTACTGATGAGTTTTTTGATCCTGCCGGCGCTTTTTACGAATGCCCAGGTAGTGAAGGACAATAAAGAGAAAGCAAGCAATAATGCCAAACAGGCCCTGTTGCTGGAAGAAAAGGAGAAATATGATGATGCGATATTACTGTTGACCGAAGCCATCAAATTTGATCCGGAGAATATTAATTACCCTTATGAGCTGGCCCTTGCCTGGTATTCGAAAGGCAATTATAAAGCAGCTATACAATTGCTTGAGGCCCTGGTAAACAGAAAAGATGTGATGGGAACGGTATTTCAGGTATTGGGCAATGCCTATGATAAGATGGGTGATCGTGAAAAAGCAATTGTGATCTATGAAAAAGGATTAGTAAAATTCCCGAATTCGGCCGAACTGCATCTGGAACTGGGCAATATGGACCTGATCAAAAAAAAGTACGATAAAGCCATCACCCATTATGAAAAAGGGATCGCCATCAATCCCGGTTTTGCTTCTAATTATTTTTGGGCAGCGAAACTTTTCTGTAATTCTGAAGATCCAGTTTGGGGAATGATCTATGGAGAGATCTTTTTGAATCTGGAACGCAACAGTTCAAGAACAGATGATATCAGCAAGTTGTTATCTGATACGTATAAGAAATGTATACGTTTTCCGAAAGACAGTACTTTTTCAGTCTCCTTTAGTAAACGATTGGTTGTGTCACCCAATACCATTGATGTAAGTGAGTTGGGTAAAAAAGAAGCCCCTTTCACCAAGGCTGTGTATGAGCCCCTGCATATGCTGGCTTTGTTGAATGAATCTACTAACGATATCCCTACTCTTTGTCGGGTAAGAGCCTATTTCATTCAATCTTATTTCAGCAACAGTTATTATCTTAAATATCCCAATCCCCTTTTTGATTTTCAATACAGAGTATGGAAGGCAGGTTATATGGATGCCTACAGTCACTGGGTATTGTACAAAGGCGATGAATTAGGTAATAATCAATGGATCAAAGCCAATAGCAAACAATGGGATGATTTTATGAAATGGTTCAAGAAGAATGAAATGAAACTGGATACGAAGTATAAATTTCTTAGAACGACCGCTGCGCAATAGTTTGCAGTTGGCGGTATATTTTAGTAGTAAGCTTATAAATGGTACGTTGCCCTCAACTCCTCAACTTCTAAACCAACCTTAAACCTTAGACTTAAAACTTTAAACTTTCCTAAACCAACCTTAAACCTTAAACTCCTTAAACCTATTAAACGTTAAAGCGCACTCGCCCTCGTCCAGGTCATCCTAGTTCCGGCATAAATAGTAG
>CAIRHQ010000033.1 GCA_903878475.1 uncultured Bacteroidota bacterium
CCATCAAGATCATACAGGTTAATATCAAAAGCATGGATCTCTGATATCTTGATCAGTATCTTTTCCAGCTTTTCGCGATAACCCTCATCATATACTTTCACTACATCATCAAATACCGAAAGGTCGGACATAGCAGTTCGCACTTCATTTCCCATCACATGAATGGCTAAACTCAGTCGTTCACGGTTATTATTCTGATACCGGTTAATGAAGAATAAAATAGTGGCTGCCCCGATCACCAAAAAAGAAAGTACACTGATGAAAATGATGGTGCCATGTATCTGGTTGCGGATACTCAATTGCCAGTATTCTTTCAAACGCTTTCGGTTCAATCCGGATCGAATGAAAACATTCAGCAGCCAGAATACCAGCGTGACCAATAAAAACGCACAGAACAAATAGGAGAACAGGGTGATGGCTTCAATGGCGATATTGTCTTCCTTTACAATGATCACCATTTTTTGAGGCCCGGCTTTATACCAGAGTTCATCAAAATTCTTGACCTTATAGGTCACAAACTCATCCAGCGGCACCTGTTGCTTATTGAGCCGCGTGGCAAACGGATAATCATTATGGCTACTCGCCAATTGCAGGTTATTGTAAGTGGCAAACGCGTAAATAGAAGAGTTTTCAATGGCATTGTTATGCCCCTTGGAAAACAATTCGGGATACAGGGTTTCCGATTTATTCTTTTTAGGATTGGCCAGGATGAATACATAGCCCAGCAAACTATCGTATGTATCGGTCACATTTTTTCGGCTGATATAACTGAACCGGTCATACGACTCATCATAATAATACAAGTCAGAAATGCCTGTAGGCTTTGCCTGCGTATTCAATACCGTATTCAGCTCATTGAAACTGGTTGAATCAAGATTGTATAAGGGTTGCTCCAGGGCATCAAATGAATAGATCTTGGTTTCATATTTGTTTGTATACCCCGAAAAATTACCCCTGATCAAACTATCCTTTAGTTGGCGGTTAATGCTATCAGTTTTAAACCTATCAAAATTGGCCAACAGAAATTCATTCCTGAAATCGGTAAGCATGGTATTCATCAGCGTTTCGCTGGCGGGGTCTCCCTTGGTAGAAAGTGTTTCAGCATAATGTTTTCGGTTGCGCAATTCCTTTTTCTGGTTCTCTCCTACTACTACCACCGTAATGGTGATGGAGAAGAAGAATATCCAAAATACCATGCGGGAGGATGAAATGCGACTGGTAAGCAGGTTAAGCAAATTACTATTCAGCAACAACAGGAACAACAGCAACCAGAACAAAACGAATATCTCAAAGGCCGCATTGCCAGCAGTAAGAAACAAGGAAAGATAGACCAGTCCACCAATGGCTACCGATAGGTATAATACCATAATGGATAGAGGAAACAAGGGACGTAGCAACAGGAGCAAGATCTGACTCAACACAAAATAGCCAATAGCGATGCAGCATAATACCACAAAGCCGATAACACTATACTGATTAAGTGTAAAGAAATTGATCACATCGAATGAGATCTGCGAATCGGATACCATGCTGCGTATGATATCTGCAAACATAAAACTGGTAGCTAAATAAATAAGCGTAGCCAGGGCCAAAAACCACCACCGGGTAAATGATTTTTTTTGAGGAATCTGGAATTCACTATCCTGTAAGTGATGCCTGATGAATAATACCAGCCAGGCAAACAGGATGGAATTGATGAGCAGGTCGCCCAAAGAACGCAATATCACATTCGCTCCATACACAGCCGGATCAAATAATTCAAATTGGCGAAAATTCAGTGGAATGGGTAAAAAATAACTCGTGATGCGTAACAGCAGGATAGCCAGTGTTAAAAAACCTATGGCCTTCCACAAATTTCTGTAGTGTACAAGCCAGGTAGCTATTAAATGTACAAATAAGAGCAAGATCACCATGCCTATCAACCGCAAGGTCACTGAAACCCAATTATTTTTAACCAGTAGCAAACTGGTTTTCTTTTCCACACTGAACAGGGCATTCCCACTTACAGAATTCACCATGTTGATACCCGGCTTCAGCGCAATATCAAAATTATTCTCTAGCCCAGAACCTGTGGCAAAACTATTTTTTAAGTATTCATTCGTAACAAAAAAGCTCCATTTCACGGGAATCAGGGCAATGGTTACAAATCCCTTCCCCCCGGACTTTCGCCAAACATAATACCCGTTTTGTAAATGGCTAAATCCGGACAATGCAGGATCTTCTATTATAGCGGAATTGGGAATTACGGTTTGCGTATTCCAAAACAGCAGATGTGACTGCCCAACTTCATTCAGTGCATATCGAAACAGAAAGAATTTATGTTCGGTTAGCCGTTGTAGATCGTTCTCAGAATAGCTGTTATTGGAGATCTTTTTCAGGCTAACCGTATCGGTTAGTAACTGGTCAAATGCTCGTTCCTGAGATTGTACATATTGTTGCAATTGCTGCTGCACTTCTTTCACGGTAGAATTCCCCAGCCAATAATTATCGATTAGAAACGATAGGGTAAATAGCCAGGCTGCGGCAACAGGCAGATAACTGTTTCGCTTAATAAATCGCAGGAAGCTATTGGGCTGCTGTTGCAAAATTTAAATTATGTGTTCCTTTTTTTTGATTTGATTCCAGATCTCATCCATTTCCTCCAGTGATAGGTTATGCAGGGCCTTCCCAGATTTCAGGGCTTCTGCTTCCATCGCCATGAACCGATCCCTGAATTTTTTATTGGTCAGTTCCAGGGCGTGTTCGGCATCTACCTGCAAAAACCTTGCAAAGTTTATCAAAGAGAAAAAAACATCTCCCAATTCATCTTCAATTTTAAGCTGATCGCCGCTCTGGATGGCCTCAAACAGCTCTTTTTGCTCCTCCTCCACTTTTTCCCAAACCTGGTCTTTGTTCTCCCATTCGAATCCCACTTGCTTGGCTTTTTCCTGCAAACGCATGGCTTTCACCATGGAGGGAAGCGAATTGGGCACACCAGCCAAAACCGATGTTTTGCCTTCTTTAAGTTTCAGTTTCTCCCAATTCCTTTTCACATCTTCTTCATCATTCACATGCGTATCGCTGTAAATATGAGGATGTCGGTGGATCAGTTTTTCACATACCCCATGGATCACTTCGTCTAGGGTAAATTGTTGTTGCTCGGCACCTATTTTAGCATAAAAAACGATATGCAGTAACAGATCGCCCAGTTCTTCTTTGATCCCTTTCCAATCAGACCCGCTGATGGCATCGGCCAGTTCATATGTTTCTTCAATGGTCAGCTGCCGCAGGGTATGAATGGTTTGCTTTTTATCCCAGGGACATTTTTCACGCAGTTCGTTCATGATCCCTACTAATCTATCGAAGGCCGGTGCATCATTGGTTGACATATGAATAATTTAGATTTTGAACATTGAAAAGAATAGGAAAATTATGAACAGGAATATAATCATAAAAAAGAAGGACAGGTTGAGCAAGAAAAATTTTAACAAGGTCTTGGCCCTACCCTGTCCATAAAAATTACGCATCGCTTTATATTCATAAAATAACAGCATTACAGACAATACTCCAGAGATGCGTTCAAATATAGTCCAAGGAAAAGACTGATGCAAGGCACTCAACCCGAGCAATACCAGCATCACTATAAAAATAAAAATATACAGGTGAATACTAAAAATAGCATGGTTCACATAAAAGTATGCCTTACGGCGATTGTACAATAATTGCAACAGCAGGGCCATTAATGGAAGTGAAATGAACAGCATTTGTGGCAAACTGTGCAGCAGTGAGGTTTTAAAGGCTTCCAGTATTTTTTTAGTGTCGTGGTTATACCGGTTGTTGATGCTGATGGCCTTGTATTCAAGTTCACGCAAGAGCCAATTGTCTTTTGCACTTCCAGCAGAATCGTAAGCGGCTTTGGTAGCATAATTTTTTCCAAAAAATTTGATGCCACTATTCTTCAATGCGCTATCGGCATAATGAGCAAATTCCTGTCGGGTCATGGGCTTATCCACATGATTATCTGTTACATTGATCTTACGCGTAAATTTTGCAAAACTGGCACTATCCATTTTCACGATCTCCTCAATAGAAATATTATTGATGCTGGTGGTTTCAATCTTCAAATCATCTTCTTTGAAAAAATTAAAGAAAATCAGGAAGAAGAGAGCGGAAGTAAATACATACATCCTTACCGGATTCAGGTAGCTGGCCCTTCTGCCATTCATGTATTCACGTGACAAATACCCCGGACGGGTGATCAACAACTTCAGGCTGCTGAAAAATTTTCCATCAAAATGGGTGATGTCTTCAAAAAAATGATTGAGTAAATGCCAGAAAGATTCCTTCGGAGCAATATTCTCCTGGCCACAGATATGGCAAAACCTGCCCTCGAGTTGGGCATTGCAGTTCAAACAGTTCCGTTCTTCCCTTTCTTTAAAATGACTCAAGCTGAGATATTTTTATAAAAATAGGAAACTTATGGGTTATAGTTGGAGGTGGGTCCTGATAGTTATAGTGGATGTTAGCAGTTGCCAGTTGGTCCCGTTAGCAAACGGGAGCAGTTGGCAAGGATTTTATTCTGGATGTTGAGGGGGCTCCTCAAGAATAAGAATTTCAAAACTTATAGGAATTAACTAAACTCCTAAACTCCTCAACACCTAAACGCTAAAACCTAAACTCCTAAACTCCTCAACACCTAAACGCTAAAACCTAAACTTCTAAACCCTTCAACTTTAAACTCCCAAACTTCCATTAAATTTGCATACAAATCATCTTCATGCGTAGATCAATTTTTATCATTTGTATATGTTTTATGGGTACTGGTGCTGTACAAGCCCAATATTATTATAAAGACCTGGTCAGTAATGCCCAGTTGCTCGACGAAATGAGCAAGTTGAAGGATCAGAAGATCCGGACGGTCAATATCAAAAGTTTTGAGGACGATGGTAGTCCAAGTGATGGCTTCTATTGTGCCAAAACCATCAATAAGAATTTTACCACTGTGGAAACCCTCACCAAATCGAATGTAACGGGATCATCTTTGCTTACTTCCAGTTTTGATAAAACTGGAAGGCTTCTGAGTACTGTTGATAGTTCTGATATTGTGGTAAATAGTTCACGATATGAGTATGATGATAACAATCGTATTATCGCCATTCGTTCTTCTGTGCGCTCGCGCGACGATGATTTTGCCAACGAAATAGTTGAATGGCATCTGTACCATTACGGGGCAAATGGCTTACCCGAAAAGATGATCCGGGTAAAAAATGAGACCGACAGCAGCACGATCCTGTTCTCGCTGGATGAGCAAAACAATGTGTCCATAGAAAAAGACAGCAAGACAGGCAATACCTATTACTATTATTACGATGCTAAGAAAAGACTTACCGATGTGGTTCACCTGAATCCATTCAACCA
>CAIRHQ010000034.1 GCA_903878475.1 uncultured Bacteroidota bacterium
AGTTCGATCGCCAGCGAAGGGTCGCATTTTACATTGAACTGTAAGGGAATGGTATCCAAAGGGACCAGTAAAAAAACTTTCTCTTTTACTTTAAACACGATGACGGTATCTCCGAAAGGGAAACCTTCGGTAACAAAAGGTTTCTGCAAAACATAATCGCGCAGGCTTTCTATATTCATGAGGCGTCAACAATTTTCCTGGCGGCCTCCAGTTTTTTTCCGATCTGTCCGGTAAGCATATGCCAAAACATAACAAAATCACTGCCAAGGCTATACAGGGGATACGTGAAAGTGGCCGGCCTGTTCTTCTCAATAAAAAAGTGACCTACCCAGGCAAAACCATATCCGCAAAATGGGATCACCAGCATCAACCACCATTTTTGTAAAATAATACCCGCGATGAAACAAGCGATCACCAAGGCTGTTCCAATAAAATGCATGACCCGGTTTTTAATATCTCCATGTTCGGTTAGATAATAGGGATAAAAACTCCAGAAGCTATTGTATTTTCTGGTATCAGCCATAGTGTATATTTTTAGGAAATTACAATTTAAATCTTATATTTTTCGGTTTCCACTCTTGGCAATTGTGCTAAACTATAGAGTGCTTCTTCAAGCCTGGCCTTGGGAATGCCGGCTACTATTTGTGCAAACAATTGATTCTCCTGTCGGTGAATGGTGCTGGAGCAGGATTTCAATATCCGCATCACATCATTCATCAGGGTATATTCAAAACTGATCAGGTAAATTACTTCTACTTGTTTTTGTATTGCCGGGGTAACCTGCAGGGCCAAGCTGGTAGCTGTTTTATACGCATTGATCAAGCCGGGCACGCCCAGCAAAGTGCCCCCGAAATACCGCACCACCACCACCAGCACATTGGTCAGTTGCTTGCTGTCGATCTGCCCCAGTATCGGCCTTCCGGCAGAACCGGCAGGCTCTCCATCATCGCTTACACGAAAAGTGTTTTCGTCTACTCCTAACCGATATGCAAAACAATGGTGTACCGCTTTGGGATGTTCCTTTTTGAGTGTTTTCAGGATCAGTTTGAAATCATCAACATTTTCCAGCGGCCGGGCATAGGCAATAAACTTACTGCCCCGATCTTTGAATTCCGCCACAGATGGCTGTACAATGGTTTGATAAAATAAAGCGTCACTCAAATTATACAGGTTTTGATCAGGATAAGGGTTGATAAAAATGGATCACATCATTCATTAAATACTGGGTATCTGTTAATCGCTGGTTACGCAGTATCGGTGCATTAAGTCCTTCCCCTAATTGTAAGCTTGTATTGGTGATCACCCGCGCTTCATCCCACAATCCCGCATCAATGAAAGATTGCAATAATCTTGCACCCCCCTCCACCATCACAGATTGGATCTGAAGTTGAAACAATACCTGCATGATCTGCTGTAATGCATCAGTCCCGGGTTGGATCGGATAATACTCAAGCATCGGAGTGTTTTCGGCCATTTTCTTTCCAAAAATAATTGTTCTTACCTGATGGTCAAATAACTGCAAACTAGCTGGCAATTTTCCTTCCCTGTCGATCACGATACGAACCGGATTGTTGCCGGGCCAATGGCGAACCGTTAATGCAGGGTCGTCTGTCGCCGCGGTTTGCGTGCCCACCATGATCGCAGATTCCTGCGCACGCCACTGATGCACTTTTATATTCGTATAGGCATTACTGATAGCTATTCGTTCCTTCCCTTTGCCGGCTATTTTTTCATCACTGCTTTGCGCCCATTTCAACAGAATATATGGCCGGTGCAGCCGGTGAAAACTAAAAAATCGAATATTCAGATCAAGGACTTCTTGTTCCAGCACACCTTCTATCACTTCCACTCCGGCTGCACGCAAACGGGCGATCCCTTTTCCATTCACTGCCTCAAAACGATCACGGCACCCGATCACTACCCTGGGAATTTGCCTGGCAATGATCAGATCTGCACAAGGAGGTGTTTTACCTGTATGCGAGCAAGGTTCCAAAGAAACATATAATGTACTGGAGGAGATAAGTGCCAGATCTTCAGCAGCCACACTGTTGATACAATTCACTTCTGCATGTGCCAAACCAAATTGCTGATGATAGCCTTCGCCGATGATCCGGTCATGATGTACCAGCACAGCACCTACCATGGGGTTAGGCGCTACTTGTCCGCGCCCCAGTTCGGCAAGGGCAATACAACGCTGCATATATGATTCGTGGCTGTTCAGGCAGCAAAAATACGCATCAAAAAATAAACTAAGTTTGCGGAGATGATCTCAAAAGAACTATACCGTAATTATTTGCTGCAATTGCAAGACCTGTATAGTTTACAAGAAGCTACCGTGATCACCGATTGGGTGTTTGAATCCATTGCCCAAATCAGCCGGGCCGACCTGATCAAAAACCCTGAACTCAATTTATCGGAGAACAGTAAAGCACAGTTGCAATCAGCCTTTCAGCAATTGATGCAACATAGGCCGGTGCAATATGTACTCGGACTTGCCTGGTTTTACCGATTAGCTTTCAAAGTAAATGAACAGGTGTTGATACCCCGACCCGAAACCGAAGAACTGGTTAACTTGGTGATCGGCCTCAGAAAATCTTTATTGACCGATCCGGCCATACTTGATATCGGTACCGGCAGCGGCTGTATCCCTATCGCCTTAAAAAAGCATATGCCTGCGGCCCGAGTGAGTAGCATTGATATAAGTAAGCATGCATTGTCCCTTGCAACTGAAAATGCACATACCCACAATACTGATATCCATTTTATTGAAATGGATTTTTTAGATGAATCCAAATGGGATACGCTGCCAGATTTTGATATCATCGTCAGCAATCCTCCCTATATCCCTGAAAGTGAAAAACAACTGATCGCTCCCAATGTGCTGGCCTATGAACCACATGCAGCCTTATTTGTACCCGACAATGACCCCCTGCTATTCTATAAAAAAATTGCAGCCTTTGCACAAACTCATCTGAAACCAAATGGCAGTATCTGTATGGAAATTCATGAGAA
The DNA here is from genome assembly GCA_903878475.1 of uncultured Bacteroidota bacterium. Classification (GTDB taxonomy): domain Bacteria; phylum Bacteroidota; class Bacteroidia; order Chitinophagales; family Chitinophagaceae; genus Ferruginibacter. The sequence continues at coordinate 3,013 of CAIRHQ010000034.1, forward strand.
TTTTTCTGATGCGGTTGCCGAACTGTTCAAACAATCATACCCGCAAGTAGTGATTAAACAAGACGGATATGGAAAGAACAGGATGATACTCGTTACGACTTGATATTGGCCGCCAGTTTCGCCTTCGCTCTTTTAGCCGCTTCCATGATCTTGAATGCACCTCCATAATAAGCCGATGTATCCACATTAAGTACTACAGTTGGTGTGTCTACATATTTCCTGTTGAACTCAACTTCCTTTTTCAGCAAAGAATCGATATCGGCCATATTCACCTGCTTGGTGCCGATAAAAACCTGTTGTTCTTTGTTGATCGTTACCACAATATTCTGACTCACCTTGGTATCAGACTTTCCTTTCGGATTCGACACCTTCACTACATTGGGGTTGGCCAGGGTAGACACCAGCAAGAAGAACATCAATAAAATAAAGAGTACATCGTTCAGCGGACCTGCATCCACTTCGCTATGGTTATCCCTTAAATGTTTTCGTAAGCTCATAGTATTTTTTTTAAGGGTTCAATTATCGGGTGGGTTCCTGTAAAATATCTATGAAATCAGCACTGGCTGTTTCCATCTTGTTCACGGTCTTGTCGATCTGTGTATTCAGGTAACTATACCCCAGGAAGGAAACGATACCAATGATCAGTCCTGTGGCAGAAGTGATCATCTTCACATACATCGCATCGGCGATATCAGTGATCGATGGATTAGAAGCAGCAGCAAATTCGCGCAGCAACATGACCAGTCCTATGATGGTGCCCACAAAACCAAATAATGGTGCAATGCGGGCAACCACGGATAACACCGACAGATTTTTTTCCATCTTATAGATCTCCAGTTTACCAACATTGTCCATATTTTTTTCAATGGCATCAATGGGCTTACCAATTCGCTGTATCCCCTTGTCGATCATCTTCGCTACGGGATTTGGCGTGTTCTTAGCCAAGCTCCTTGCTGCAGTTACATTACCCGTGAGAATATGATCACGAATGATATTCATAAAATTCGCATCGATCCTGCTCGCTTTGCGAATAGCGATCAACCTTTCAAAAAAGAAGAATACCGAAATGGCCATGAACATAGCCAGCGGGATCATCAGCACACCACCCTTCACCAGGATGGAAAACATAGATTCAGTTCCGGTGCTGGCCGAACTAAGCGTGGTGGTTCCTAACTGCAATAAGATAGCTAACATAGTTTTCTGTTTTTAAAGTGTATGAATGCATGCATCCTATAATTGTGCCAAAGTTTTTTATAGGTTCAATACGAACGGAGCAAATGAAGAATTGCGCCATAAGAAAATGTTAATGTTCCCGGCATAAAAAAAGCCCCGCAATGCGGAGCTTAATATTTTACCAAACTATTAACCGTAATTATTTCTTGTCGCCCATCTGTTGCATGGCCATGATCTGGCGCATGGTTTTTTCCATTCCTTCACTACTTCCATCCAGGAAGATCACATTGCCCTTGCCATATTCTGCAAAATTCTTGATGGCTTCGGTCCACATACTGAACAGGATCACATTGGTATCCAGGTTGGCTTGTTTCATTTGTTCTGCTGCCTGACTCATACCCTTGGCCACCTCTTCCCGGAATAAGGCCACCCCTTGTCCGCGTAATTGAGCAGCCTGCCTTTCAGCCTCTGCCGCGATCTTGATGGCATTTCCTTCTGCCTCAGCTGCTTTTGTTTTAGTGATCAGCAAAGCCTGACCTTCATTCTCAGCTGCTGCCTTCAGGTTATTACTGGCCACTACCTTACTCATACTGGTGATAATGGCTTCATCAAATGTAATATCATTGATCTGCAGATCTTGCAAATGATAACCCCATGCTTCCAGTGATACATCCACCTGCTCTTTCACATTTTCAACGATATCGCGGCGAACATTCAGCACTTCTGCTTGTTTCTTGGTAGCCACAAATGCACGGATACTTCCTTCTACGGTGCGTATCAATGCCTGCATAAAATCTTTATCGCTGATGAATTTAAAAGCTACGTTCTTGATGGTTTCTTCATCCACATTGATCACCGAATACAATAACATGGATTTAAAGTATACGTTGGCCTGATCAACCGTTACTGCCTGAAACTCCAGTTCCACAGAACGGTTTTGTATACTTACTTTTTTATTGATCTGCTCCAGAAAAGGAATTTTAAAATTGAGTCCCGGACGCATGATGCGCTGATATTTACCAAACATGGTTACCACGCCGATAAATCCCTGATTAATGGTTACAAAACAACTCAGGAAAGCGAAAAGGAGGATGATGACCCACCAGTATTCTCTTAATTGGTCCATAATTGAAAGTTTTGTATGAAGTTAATATTTAATCGCTGATACTACACTATAATATTATCGAATTGTATTGCCAACCACAGAAATCCTTATCCCGCATGAATTCGTAATCTAATTGACAACTCTTCGACAACTCTTCGACAAGCTCAGAGTGACAGCTCATCACTATCTTGTTATTGTCAGGCTGAGCTTGTCGAAGCCCTGTAAAAGCCCTGCCAAAGCATTAAAAGAAATTGTCAGGCTGAGCTTGTCGAAGCCCTGTCAAAGCCTTGCCAAAGCATTAAAAGAAATTGTCAGGCTGAGCCTGTCGAAGCCACATATTTAAGATGCACAACCTCTGATCTTATTCACCATGCTCTTCCCAGATCATGGCCAGGTGTACAATCGTTTCGGCAGCCTTGGCCATATCCTTTGTGCCGATCCACTCCAGCTTACTGTGGATATTTTGCATGCCGGTAAATATATTCGGACAAGGCATACCGATATAACTGAAGCGACTGCCATCGGTACCGCCACGAATACTTTCTTTTTTTACGGTTAGCCCGGCCCGTTGTATGGCTGTTTCTGCATAGGCAACCACTTGCGGACAGCCATCCAGTACCTGCTTCATGTTTCTGTACTGCTCATGCACTACATACTCCATACTGGCTCCCGGGAATTTCGCCACTGTTTCAGCAGCAATTTTTTTCAGGCGCTGGTGATGATTTTCCAATCCGTCCAATGTAAAATCCCGAACAATGAATTGAACACTCGCTTTTTCAGCGATGCCATTTACCGCAACCGGATGCACAAATCCTTGTTTGCCTTCCGTGGTTTCGGGGCTCCATTCATTTTTAGGAAGCGCATCCAGTACCGCTCCGGCAACTTTCAGTGCATTCACCAATTTGTCTTTGGCATATCCCGGATGTACGATCACGCCTTGAATATTGATCGCGGCGCCATCGGCACTAAAGGTTTCATCTTCCAAACTACCGGCTTCTCCACCATCCAGGGTATACCCAAATTGAGCACCCAGTTTTTTCATATCCACTTTTGCTGTTCCTTGTCCTACCTCTTCATCAGGCGTGAATAAGATCTTTATTTCGCCATGCGGCAATTCGGGATGTTGCAAAAAGAATACAACCGCTTCCATAATGGCCGCTACCCCACTTTTATCATCGGCACCCAGGAGGGTTAAACCGCTGGCAGTAATAACACCGGAGTGCAAATGATTTTTCAGATAAGGAGAATCGCTCATTCGCAGCACCATGCTGTTGTCATCCGGAAGCACAATATCCTTCCCATCATACTGTTGATGATAGATGGGCTTCACATCAGTTCCGCTGCAATCGGGCGCTGTATCCACATGCGCACAAAAACAAATTGCAGGGATCGATTTTTTATTGCTGCTCGCCGGGATCGTGGCATAAACATAACCATACTCATCTGTTTCTACCTGTGCTAGTCCCAGGGACTGCAACTCGGCAAATAACATACGGCTCAGGTCTTTTTGCTTTTCCGTGGTGGGATGCAATTGGCTTACAGGATCACTCTGCGTGTCTACCTGTACATAGCGCATAAATCGCTGAGCGATATTTTCTGGACTGATCTGGATCATATACAAAGTTTAAAGAACATATCAACATTCCGTCATTAAATTCAAATGCCGGATACTATACTATTGCTACCAGTTCAATATCAAATACGAGTTCTTGTCCGGCCAGAAAATGATTGGCATCCAACACGATCACATCATCTTTCACTTCTACTACAATTACCGGTACCGGTTGTCCCATCTGATTGCTCAGGGTCAATGTCATTCCGGGTTCCAGTACCATATCGGCTGGTACATTCTCTTTTGGAAATTCGATGATGGCTTCGTCAGACTTAGGTCCATAAGCATCTTCCGGAGCAATATTGATCGTTTTCTTCTCACCCACGGTCATACCGGGCATTGCGGCATCAAAACCTTTGATCATTTGTCCGGCTCCTACTGTAAACTCAAGCGGTTCCCTGTTTGCTGAAGAATCAAATTGTTCGCCGTTTACCAGTTTACCGGTATAGTGAACACGAACTACATCACCATTTTGTACTTGTTGCATTGTTTAATTTTTAAAGTTTAAAATTTTATTGGCCCAGCGGCAAATCGGCTACTGGACATCGTTGCGTCGCACTCTTGTGCCTTTTCAGCATTATTCAACTATGGAAAGAGAGGAATAAAAGACATGATTCGCTAAAACGGGTGCAAATTACCATATAATATTAATTTGGAATCAAAAGTTTTTGTGAAATTTGAACAATGAAAAAAGGACTGAAATATTTACTGCTGCTGATCATGCTGAAATGCGGATTCGGTTATGCCCAGTCTGCACAAAAAAACCGCTCAGCCTCCCCCATCATTCCGGGTGCCGAACGAATGCAAACCTGGCTCCCCTTGCTAAAAGGAAAGACGGTTGCAGTTTTTGCCAATTCCACCAGTCTGGTAAAAAATTCGCACCTCGTAGATACGCTGTTGAAAAGTGGTGTCAGGGTGGTAAAGATCTTTGGTCCCGAACATGGATTCCGGGGTGATGCCGATGCCGGCGAACACGTGAATGATGCCATCGATAAAAAAACCGGAATCCCGGTCATCAGCCTCTATGGCGACCATAAAAAACTTACCACAGCAGATGTTGCCGGTGTTGATGTACTGCTTTTCGATATCCAGGATGTAGGCGTTCGTTTTTATACCTATATCTCTTCGCTGCAAAATTTTCTTGAAGGCGCACTTGAATTGCACAAGCCCCTGCTGATCCTCGACCGGCCCAATCCCAATGGATTTTATGTAGATGGCCCCGTACTGGATATGCGCTATAAAAGTTTTGTGGGCATGCAGCCGGTGCCGATTGTGTATGGCATGACCATTGGCGAGTATGCGTTAATGTTAGCCGGTGAAAATTGGTTGTCGCCACAGGCCAATGCGATCAATGCCTATAATGTAAGTACCCAACCCACAGCCGATACCCCGTTTCATGTGCTCGTGATCAAATGTGTTAATTACGACCATCGCTCCAAATACAGTTTACCGGTTAATCCTTCGCCGAACCTGAAGACCATGCAAAGTATCTACCTCTATCCTTCCACCTGTTTCTTTGAAGGCACAGTACTCAGTGAAGGCAGGGGCACCGATCAGCCCTTTCAGATATTTGGGCATCCCACCCTTCCCGATTCGTTGTTCGCCTTTACCCCGGTACCCAATGCAGGCGCCAAGAACAGCAAATGCTTTTTCCAGAAATGTTATGGATGGAACCTGGGCGGAACAAACAAACAAGTGTTGAAGCAATTAGATGGCAGGATCCAATTGAAATATCTTATTAATGCTTACCGGTTATTTCCGGGCAAGGACAGCTTTTTTTTAAAGACCAATTATATCAATAAACTGGCGGGTAATGATCTGCTGGCGCAACAAATAAAGAACGGGATCTCAGAAAAAGCCATCCGGGAATCCTGGGAACCTGCACTATCTGATTTTAAAAAGATCAGGAAGAAATATTTGTTGTACAAAGATTTTTAATCAAATAGTTCGGAAGCATAAAAAATAATACATGGAATTATCAGCGTTGAGGATCGTGTTCATGGGTACACCCGAATTTGCGGTTGCCTCCTTGCAGGCATTGCTAGAAGCGGGTTACAAGGTGGTTGCTGTGATCACGGCGCCCGATAAAGCCGCAGGAAGAGGAATGCTTCCTCAGCAAACAGCGGTAAAAAAATATGCCCTTGAAAACGGATTGCCGATCCTGCAACCCGAAAAACTGAAAGACCCCGATTTTCTGGAAACACTTCGATCATATCATGCCGACCTGCAGGTGGTAGTAGCATTTCGCATGCTGCCCGAAGCCGTGTGGGATATGCCCCCCATGGGAACCATCAACCTGCATGGATCTGTTTTACCCCAATACCGCGGAGCGGCTCCCATTAACTGGGCCATCATCAACGGCGAAAAAGAAACCGGGGTTACCAGTTTTAAATTGCAACACGAGATCGATACCGGAAATATATTGTTGACAGAGAAAATTCCCATCGGCGAAAATGAAACAGCCGGCGAATTGCACGATAAAATGAAGATCGTGGGTGCCAAACTGTTAGTAAGAACCATTGAGGGTATCGCAAACAATAGCCTTGAAGCCATTGCGCAATCATCCGATCATGCTACACTGAAAACAGCGCCAAAACTATTTACCGAAACCTGTATCATCAACTGGAACAAACCGGTTGATGAAGTGCATGATCTGGTGCGTGGACTTTCACCTTATCCGGCCGCGTTCACTTATTTGGATGAAAAAAAATTGAAGGTATTTGCCGGCGTCAAAGAAAAAACTACAGACCATCATGATGCCCGCCATTGCGGAAAATATTTTACCGACCATAAATCATTTTTAAAATTCGGATGTGCTGATGGATATTATTCGATCAGCAACCTGCAACTGGAAGGAAAAAAGAGAATGGCGGTGGAAGATTTTTTAAGAGGCTACCGGTTCAAAACCGATTAAAAAAATGGAGCGAATCACTCCATTTTTTTTAATCAATATCTAATTATTTTATTCCAAGTTTGGTCAGCAGTTCTTTCGATAAACCAGCTTTTGGAATGATGAGGCTGATGGTATTGATGGCAAAATAGGCTTCCGATACATTGATATAACCGTGGCTGGGACCGATATTCCCCCAGGAATTCTTTACGATAAAAAACGTTTTGCCTTCAGGCGATTTTTCCAATCCGGTGATATGCATCAGATGATCATCCTGTGTGGTCAGGTTCTCATATAATGCCTGACGGATAGTAGCATCCCATTTAGATTCTTCAGCCTTTCCTCTCGACACAGCATATTTATCATTCTTTATCGCCGTACTATCATAATAAAGAGCTGCTCCCAATCCCTGCATAAAACCACCATTGCTTACATCTGCATCCCACAAAATAGAATAACCTGCTTTCAAGGCATTCTTGGTTACCTGTATCATTTCATCCAATGGAAGATTATAATAAGAACCGTTGCTGAAATTATCAGGCACTTCAATAATGAATGGCTGATAATATGGATGGTGTGTGAACGAAGTGATGTTCACATATTCATTGGCATCAAATTTCAACAGCTCTTTTGAAAAACTCACCGGAGTATATTGTTTCCCATTATAATCGAAACTTACTGGAGGCTGACCCAGTGCCTGATCCAGTATATCTGTATAGGCTGCCAGCCAGTTTTGCGGAACCGGATGTAGTTTCAATACAGAATCCAGAAATGCTTGCAGGGCCACTACCAATTTCCCATGATTGTGCATTTTTTGACCGCTCTGCAATCCACTGTAAACATTTTCCGGAATGGCTCCATAGCTTGCGATTGCCCTGATCAGATCGTGCCCCAGTCCGCCCTCACCAAATTGTGCATGGCCCTGACGCAGCAGATAATTCTTTGCCTTTTCTATATAAATATTCCTAACCGTAAACATTTCACTGATGTCCATTTCACCCAGGTTCTTTTTCAGGCATTGACTCTCTACCAGCGAAGTAGTAGAAAAGCACCAGCAGGTTGCGGTTTTGGCCTGATTCTTAACTGGCGTAGCAGCGATTGATTTTTCAACAGTGAATGGTTGCAACAACACGGTGTTTATCGTTCCCTCAACCTGAGAAAAACAAGCATGGCCTACAGCGGCAAAACATGCTACTACTAAAAACTTTTTCATGAATCCTATTTTACATATTGTATAGTACAAGTGAAATTGATCTCTGCCGATCCCAGTTCCTCTGCTGCGGCATTGCTGATACAAATGGCCAGGGCTGCGTTTTGCTTAATATCAGGGATCAGGTCTAACACCTTTGCATAAATTGCTTTCCCGTTTGCCATATTGGTAACCATTACGATGGTACCGGCCGGAAGGGTATTGTGCAAACAATAATATTTGCCGTCCTTCCAGCCGCTCGAACTTTTGAAAATGCCTGCATTGCCAAAGTCTTTCGCCAACTCCTTGGAGGCTGACTGGCTCTCGAACAATGTTTTAAAATATCCGCCATTAAAACTAATACCCGGACCCGCTTTTGGTTTTACGATCTCTGTATTGGGAGTACTAACAACCGTATCTTTCAGCACAACCGGTGCTGGAGTTGGCTTTTTAATTTCGGGTATGGGTTCCTGTGGCACTACTTTAACCGGTACTTTGGTTTCTACCACCGGCACACTATCGCGCTTTTTTTCAGGCGGCACCTGTTTTAATGGAACTTCTTTTACCACATTTTGAACCGGAGTGACCTCACTGGCCAATGGAGATAATTCTTTACTCACTTTCAAATATCCAACGATCAGTCGCGCTCCTTTTGGAACAACGTCCTTACTGAGCTTATTCCATTTCTTCAATGTTTCAAGAGGCACTTTATCATGATTGGCACTCACTCGATATAATCCTTCCCCATCTTTTACCGTATAATAAAGTGGCAACAGTACTTCTGTTGCTGCCACGGCATTATTCTGAGAGAAATTTGAAGCCACCAATGGAATTTTTAACACGGCTCCGGGTACAAGGGCTTTTTCCAGGGTGACCTTATTGAAGGGTGCAATTTCCTTTGGACTCACATTGTACATTCGTCCAATGCTGTAAAAATTATCCTTGGCCACTACCGTATGGTTCAGGTATAACTGGGGTGTACTGCCCAATACAACCAGGTTTTTCTCCTGCGCCTGAACCAATAATGGCAGAAATGCAAACAGTAAAATAATGCGTTTCATGAGATTAATTTTCAACGCAAAGATGCGAAAATTTGTTGGTAACCACCAGGCTCATTTGTTCAGGATACGCCAGTGAGCGGGATAATAGTTATTGATCCGATTCGGTAAAATCTTTACCCAGCCCAATGGAAATTGAAGGTAACGAACCAATGCCCAGCCCCGCAGCTCCGTTTGAACCGAGATGGTTTCCTTCCTCAAATACTGCAACGCATCCGGTTTATCCAACTGCAAAGTTTGGGTATCATCTGCCAGCATCACACTCAGGGCGAGTTCATGATCCGGTATCAGTTCCGCGTGCATGATGCTACCCAGTTTTACACCAGCCTTTCTGATATAGAGATTAGCCTGTAGTGCCTGCAGGTCATCTTCCAAATGTATGGGCATGGCAATCACCGATTCCTGTTGTTTAATAAAAAAATACTGCTCGGGCAATTTTAGATAAGGCTTGAGCAATTGCTGATCGGCAGCATTGAGCCGGTCGTTGCGTTTTTTGTAGCGGTGAGAAGATTGTGTCATTTCCGCTGTGCCGGTTTTACGGAAGGCTGCCAAGAAAAATCCTTCACCGCGTAAACGGTCTGGAAAAAACCTATACCCGTAACCGTTATGTTTTGTGGAAACGGTTCCCATGATATTCCATTCGGCATCAAGATCAAAGGAAATTGACTCTATATCCTCCCGGTCGAGCAGCCAGTCTACCATCTCCTCATCCTCTGCTTCCGAATAGGAACAAGTGGAATAGATCAATACCCCGCCGGGTTTTAGCGCCGGCAAGATATCAGCCAGGATCCTTTGCTGGCGCTGACCACAAAGGTCTACATGAGATTCACTCCACTCCTCTATCGCCGAAGGATCCTTTCTGAAAAGTCCGCTCCCACTGCAAGGCGCATCCACCACTACCACATCAAAATATGGACCCAGTCGTTGAAAATCGTGCGGGTCATTCTGTGTTACGATCACATTAGCGGCCCCCCATTTACTGATGTTCTCACACAATACATTTACCCGGGTTTTGATCACTTCATTGCTCACCAACAAACTTTCTGCACTGATCACCGATTGAATAAGGGTTGATTTTCCTCCCGGTGCTGCACATAGATCAAGCAGCTTCAATGGTTGAGAAAGCTCAACAGATTGCTTTAAGGCTTCCTTCAGGATCATGCTGCTGGCATCCTGCACATAATACACGCCGGCATGAAAAAGCGGATCGGCTGTAAAAGAAGGCCGGCTCTTGAGATAATAGGCTTCCGAACACCAGGGTACCTGCCCATCAGTTTCGGTGTTGAGCAGATCGCTAACGGATTCACCATTATATTTAGCCGGATTGAATCTGATGGAAGTTACCTGTTCACCCGATTGATGAACTGCCCGGAAAGACGCTTCATCAAATCCTTTTATTTGCTTCAGTGATTGTACCAGTGATTCGGGTAATGACAAGTTTGTATTTTTATAGCATCAAAATTATTGTAATTTGGTATCACTGACACCGGGAATTATTATTCAACCCAATCAGCACATCATGAAACAAATATGCCTGCTACTCATTTTATGTTTTACCATCAACCATGGTATTCAAGCACAAACCGGAAAAACTAGTTCCGCATTTCCGGATAGCTGGACCGACGGACAGTACTATACCGTTAATGGCGCCAAATTGTGGGTAGTTACCGTGGGCAAGGGCGAGCCACTGCTGATCATCCCGGGCGGACCGGGAGGTGCGCATCCCGCCTATCGCCAGTTTGATTCACTGAGCGTAAAAGGAAATATCCAGCTGATCTATTTTGATGCATTTGGCAGAGGAAAATCTGATACCGCAAAAAATCCCAAAGAATATACCCTGGAGCGCGATATCGAAGACATTGAAGGACTGCGCCAGGCCATGCACCTCAACAAACTAAGTTTGCTGGGCCACTCTTATGGCAGTTTGGTAGCACAGGGATATGCCATTAAATATCCGCAACAGCTAAGCCACCTGATTATTGCCAACGGATTTCACAGCTTTGTGATGTGGCAGGAAAATGATGACAACAGCAATCATGAGATCAAGACCAACTACCCCGAAACATGGGCGGCCCTGATGGCCATCCGGGAAAAAGGAGCGGTGAGCAGCGATGAGCAGCATCAGGAAATTTACGGACAAGTACCTTATGGTTTTTTATATGCGTATAACCCTTCCCGTTTTGAACCAAAGCCAGGAGTAAAAAGAAAGGCCTACCCCAATTCATTCAATGCAACATTATACTACCAGATGGTGGGCAAGGATGGCGACTTCATTGTAGGAAATGATATCGGAAATTTTGATTTCAGGAAACAACTGAAAGACCTGACCATGCCGGTGCTGATCATTGCGGGCCGGTACGACCGGGTGGCGGTACCCTGGATGCAAGTGAAATACAAGGATTATTGTCCGCAGGCTCAATTCGTGATGTTTGAACACAGCGGTCACAATCCTCAGGTAGAAGAACCTGAAAAAGAATTTTCACTCATCGTGGAATTCATGAAGAAATGATCCTGAGCAGGATCAAGTTGCAAACGATTAAACCTGTTTTACTTCTGCACAAAGATCCTGCAATACTTTTTTGGCATCGCCAAACAGCATAGAGGTTTTTGGTTGGAAGAAAAGATCGTTCTCGATACCGGCATATCCGGGTTTCATACTGCGCTTATTCACGATCACGGTCTTAGCCTGCTCCACTTCCAGGATCGGCATTCCATATATTGGTGAGGCAGGATCATTCTTTGCAGCCGGGTTCACCACGTCGTTGGCACCCAGGATCAACACCACATCACAGGTTTTGAATTCATCATTGGCCTGTTCCATCTCCAGCAATTTTTCATAACTCACATCAGCCTCGGCAAGCAATACATTCATATGTCCGGGCATACGA
>CAIRHQ010000035.1 GCA_903878475.1 uncultured Bacteroidota bacterium
GAGTATCCCGAGGAATTGCTCCGTGGGTTAGGCATTACCCAACATTCGGGCGTGTATAAGCACCGGGATTATATCGTTGAATTAGAAACTGAAAAAGAAGTGTTGTCCATTCAGCCTGATTTCAGCTTACTCAATAAGATCGATGTGATCGGCGTGATCGTAACGGCTCCGGGTACACGATGTGATTTTGTGTCGCGTTTTTTTGCGCCCAACTGCGGCGTTCCCGAGGATCCAGTTACCGGATCGGCCCATGCACAATTGGTCCCTTTTTGGAGCGAAAAATTAAATAAGAAAAATTTACACGCCCGTCAGTTATCTACTCGGGGAGGTGAAATCTGGTGTACACTAAAAGGCGATCGGGTGATCATGAAAGGCAAGGCAGTATTTTACATGAAGGGAGAGATCACCCTCATCAATCAATAAGATTCCCTTAGCGGGTGTGATATTATTTAAGGTTGTGGTATACTTTCTGCACGTCTTCATCCTGTTCCAGGTTATCAACCAGTTTCAATACCTCATTGGATTGCTCTTCATTTAACTCCATCGGATTAGCAGGTATCCAGGTAAGTTCGGCACTGATCACTTCAATTTTCCTTTCGTCCAGCGCCTTGCTCATATTGCCATATTCATTGAAGGGTGTACGGATGATGATATTGCCCTCTGCATCTTCTCCAATTTCTTCCAGGCCATGATCAATGAGTTCCAATTCAAGGTCATCGGTATTTAAGCCGGCAGCTTTTAATTTAAACTCACTCATATGCGAAAATCCAAATGCCACACTGCCACTGGTACCCAATGCTCCCTGGCCCTTGGTAAAATGCATCCGAACATTTGCCACTGTTCTGGTGGCATTATCAGTAGCTGTTTCTACCAACACCGCAATGCCATGTGGCGCATACCCCTCATACAAGATCTCTTCATAATTGCTGGTGTCTTTACCCATTGCCCTTTTAATAGCGGCTTCTACACGGTCTTTGGGCATACCACAGGCCTTGGCATTCAGGTAACACCTTCTTAGTGCTGGGTTATTATTGGGGTCGGGCCCGCTCGATTTAACTGCAATGGCAATTTCTTTTCCAATGCGGGTAAAGTTCTTTGCCATCTTATCCCAGCGGGCAAACATGCTACTTTTCCTAACTTCAAATATTCTTCCCATAAAATTTAGGTCTTTTACCTGTTCCGCGACGGGCAGGGGCTGCAAATTTACGGAAAATCATTTTTTATCCGGCATATCAGAAGGAATAACATTTATGTATGTTTGCTGACTAATTCTTTGTTATGGAAAATAAGGCGGTTTATTACGCAGATTATCTGCAACTGGATAAGATCACCGGAGCCCAGGAACCGGAAAGCTTTAAGGATGGCAAGGCCCCGGCCCATGATGAAATGCTCTTCATCATCATTCACCAGGCCTATGAATTATGGTTCAAGCAGATCTTGTTTGAAGTGAATTCTGTTATCGGGATCATGAACAAACCTGTGCTCAATGATAATTCGGCCGACATGCAAACCGTAGTGCATCGTTTAAAAAGGGTGGTCACCATACTTAAAGTACTGGTTCAGCAGATCGATATTATGGAAACGATGACGCCAATGGATTTTCTGGATTTCAGAGATATGCTTCGCCCTGCATCTGGATTCCAGAGTTATCAGTTCAAAGTATTGGAGGCTGCTCTTGGTTTGAAGTACGAACACCGGCACGGCCAAAGCTATTATACCTCACAGCTAAAAGAAAAAGATATTGAGCTCATCAAGGATGCCGAAAAAGCGCCTTCGATGGTGGAGCTGGTGAACGACTGGCTCGAGCGTATGCCTTTTTTGCAGGATGATTTTTGGAAACATTACGAATCAATTTATGTAGGAAGTTTAGCCCCTGCAGAAAAGCAAAATGAAATTTTATTCAGAGAAGTATTTGAAGTCAATACCGACGATACCATCCGTCAGTTTTCGCCTAAAGCCTGCAGGGCCGGATTATTCATCATGCTCTACCGGGGATATCCTATGCTTGAATTGCCATTTCAGCTACTGGAAACCCTGTTGGAAATTGATAACCAATTGGGCAACTGGCGTGGTCGCCATATCAATATGGTGCAGCGTATGATCGGCACCAGAATCGGAACCGGTGGCAGCAGTGGTGCAGGATACCTAAAGGCTGCCATGGATAAACATTATGTGTTCAAGGAATTAGCGCAATTGAGCAGTTTTCTGGTAGACCGGAAAAAACTTCCTGCACTTCCAACCAATATAGCTGAAAAACTGGGCTATAATTTTTAAAACTATAGGTGCCGGTTAAACGAGACTGGCGAGTTGTTTTACCACCGTATCCACTTCGGCCTTGGTATTGTGTTTACTGAAGCTGAAACGAACGGTTACCTGGTTGGGGTTATTGTTGATGGCCCTGATCACATGGCTGCCCTGGTCGGCGCCTGAGGTGCAAGCAGATCCTCCGCTGGCACATATATTATTGATATCGAGGTTGAACAGGATCATTTCTGATTTCTCTGTTTTAGGAAAACTTACACTCAGTACGGTATATAAACTGCTTCCCAACGGATCGCCGTTGAAGGCCACTCCTTTGATATGTTTTTTTAGTTCATCATACATGTAATATTTCAGGGTGCCGATATAGGCGCTGTCTTCTTCCTGTCCTGTGGTGGCCAGTTCCAGCGCTTTGGCGAAACCAACAATACCATATAGATTCTCGGTGCCAGCACGCATATTTCGCTCTTGTGCACCGCCATGAAGGAAAGGACTGATCTTCACATTTTCATTGATGTATAAAATACCCACTCCCTTGGGTCCATGAAATTTGTGGGCCGCGGCGGTGATGAAATGAATGGGCGTATTGCGCAGGTCGAAGGGGATATGCCCAACGGTTTGAACGGTGTCGCTATGAAAAATGGCATTATACAATTTGCATAAATTTCCTACGGCATGAATGTCCAGCATATTTCCGATCTCGTTGTTGCCATGCATTAAAGTAACCAGTGTTTTTTCTTCACTGGCGGCCAGCAATTTTTCCAGGTCTTCAATATCTACATGTCCGTTGGGTAATAGTTTAACAAAACTCAGTTTTACCAGGTCCATTTTATCGAGGTAGGCTGCGGTATGTGAAACAGCATGGTGCTCTATCTGTGAGGTGATGATATGTTTACAACCCAGGTCGCGAATGGCTGCACTGATGGCCGTATTGCTGCTTTCTGTTCCACCGCTGGTAAAGAATATTTCGGCCGGATGTGCATTCAGTATCTTGGCTACTGATTTACGTGCTGTTTCAATGGCCATGCGGCATTCCCTGCCATAGGAATAGATGGACGAGGGGTTCCCAAATTTTTCTGTCAGATAGGGCATCATCGCTTCCAGTACCTGTGGGTCCAGAGAAGTGGTGGCTGCATTGTCGAGATAGATTCTGTTGTCGCTCATGAAAAATTGAATTGGTCCTTTATAATTATCATCTACATCATTTCCCCGATATCCTGCATCAGTTTTTTTGCAATATTGTCGGCCGTAGTGGCAAAATTACTTTCTGCATAGATCCGGATGATGGGTTCGGTATTGCTGCTTCTTAAATGTACCCAGTCATTATCGAATTCTATTTTTAATCCGTCTTCTGTATTTATTGGCTGGTGCTTGTATTTATCTTGTAATTTTTCCAGAATGGTCTTTACGTCGATCAGGTTTTTAACATCGGCACCGGCTTTCAGTTCGATCTTATTCTTGCTGATAAAATAATCGGGGTAGCTGTTGCGCAGTTGTTTAATGGTTTTTCCGCTTTTTGCCAGATGGGTAA
>CAIRHQ010000036.1 GCA_903878475.1 uncultured Bacteroidota bacterium
AAAGCAAGAGCACGCCACTGCAACCTAGTAATAACCACTGTTTCCAGCCAAAACGACCACGCTGTAATGATACATAGAAAACATAGATCAACCCCGCCAGCAAGAGGAACACGATCCCATCGCGGTGAATACCCGAAGTAAAATATAAAGTAGAGGGCAATAAAAAGCAACCCAGTATGATCCAAAATTTTCTGCCTGGAAATATCAGGATGTATAACCGGTACAGGGCTACATGACCCAAGAAAACCAAGGCATTGAAAAAAAGACTGTTGATATAATAATCACCCCTGCTGAAAATATTGAATACGGAAACCAGTTTAATGATGAGGTTATTGCGCAGATCATTCCAGAAGGAATTAAAAGAATCAAAAAAGCCGGAATAGCCACCGTCATAATCAGAGCGGAAAAGGTTTGAAAAATACTCACCCGGATTCGTCACTAGCAGCTGGTATTCTTTCCAGCCCTCCCGGTTCAGGTCCCAATAATCATTACCCCCCTGGTACAAATGCAGCGACATCCAACCAATGGCAATGCCGGCCGCAATCTTACATAAGAACAATGCCAGCAACACGCGGCTACCCAATCCTGAATTTTTGACGAATGGCAATTTCATCAACATCCAGCAAACCAGCGGCAGGTATACAAAAAATAAGAGGTAATTCAATGATTGCGTTTTCTGTGTGGGAAGATAGTTAAAATATTTGCTTTTGCTTATCCGTAATAAAGCAACACTATTCTTACCTTTGTGCCTTCAAAAATCTCCCCGCCATATTATGGAAATAACAGTACAAACTGCCGAACAACTGAGGATCACCCCGGAAGAATTTGAACTCATCATACAAAAGCTTGGCCGTACCCCAAATTTTAATGAATTGTGTTCTTTCAGTGCCATGTGGAGTGAACATTGCAGTTACAAGAATTCGATAAAATGGCTGAAAACACTGCCCCGCGACGGAAAAAAAATGCTGGTGAAAGCAGGTGAGGAAAATGCAGGATTGATGGATATCGGCGACGGATATGGTGTGGTATTCAAAATAGAATCGCATAATCACCCTTCTGCAATAGAACCTTTTCAAGGCGCTGCCACAGGTGTTGGCGGCATCAACCGCGATATTTTCACCATGGGCGCCCGACCGATCGCTTCCTTAAATTCATTGCGTTTCGGAAACCTCCAGGAAGCCAAAACACAACACTTATTAGCCGGTGTGGTTCATGGCATTGGCCATTATGGAAATTGCTTTGGTGTACCCACCGTGGGTGGTGAAGTGTATTTCGAAAACTGCTATCATACGAACCCGTTAGTGAATGCCATGAGTGTAGGCATTCTCAAGAACGGCGATACCATCTCGGCCACGGCCGAAGGCAAGGGCAACCCAGTTTTCTTTGTGGGCAGTGCCACCGGAAAAGATGGCATCGGAGGCGCCTCATTCGCCTCGGCCGATATTACCGCCGACAGTGCCGAAGACCTGCCCGCCGTACAAGTGGGCGATCCTTTTCAAGAAAAAAAATTACTGGAAGCCTGCCTGGAAGTGATCAAGACCGGCGCCGTAGTGGGTATGCAGGATATGGGTGCCGCCGGCATCATTTGTTCCACTTCAGAAATGAGCGCCAAAGGAAAATCGGGCATGCGCATCGATCTTGAAAAAGTACCCACCCGCCAAAAAGGAATGAAAGCCTGGGAACTCTTACTGAGCGAAAGTCAGGAACGCATGCTGATGGTGGTGGAAAAAGGAAAAGAACAGGCCGTGCTCGATGTATTCAAGAAATGGGACCTCCCCTGCAGTGAGATCGGCGAAGTAACCGACGATGGTATACTTCAATTTTTTATGGATGGACAATTGGAAGCAGAACTTCCTGCCTGGGAACTGGTATTGGGCGGCGGTGCCCCACAGTACGACAGGCCCTACACAGAACCGGCTTACTTCAAAAAGATCAATGCTTTTAATCCCGATACCATTCCCGTTCCTGCCGACCTGAAATCGGTAGCAGAACAATTGATCCAAATTCCGAATATTGCGAGTAAGCGTTGGGTTTATGTTCAGTACGACAGCATGGTTGGCACCGGAAATGCCAGCACCAATGCGCCCAGCGATGCAGCCATCGTGTTGGCAAAGCCCACCAATAAAGCATTGGCATTGACCACCGATTGTAATAGCCGGTATGTTTTTGCCAACCCCTATGTGGGTGCCATGATCGCCGTTGCTGAATCCGCCAGGAATATTGTGTGCAGCGGCGGACAGCCACTCGGTGTTACCAATTGCCTGAATTTTGGTAACCCTTACGACCCCGAAGTTTATTTTCAATTCGTACAGGCCATCAAAGGCATGGGAGAAGCCTGTATCAAATTTGATACCCCGGTAACCGGTGGTAACGTTAGCTTCTACAACCAGGGACCTGACGGTGCCGTATACCCGACGCCAACGATCGGCATGGTTGGACTGCTGGATAACGCTGATGATAAAATGACGATGGACTTTAAAGCATCCGGCGACCTACTCTATCTGATCGGAGAAAGCAGGAATGACATCAACTCATCCGAATATTTGCATAAACTACATCAAGTAGAGTATTCTCCTGCACCCCATTTTAACCTGGATGAAGAATTTGCCATGCAACAAACCGTTGCCTCCATCATCAAAGAGCAGCTGGTGGTTTCTGCGCATGACGTAAGTGAAGGCGGACTCCTGATCACCCTCATGGAAAGTGCCTTTAACCGAGGGCTCGGTTTTAATATTCAGGTGGATATACCTGTTCGCCCCGATGCATTCTGGTTTGGCGAAAGCCAGAGTCGCGTAGTCGTTTCTGTGAAAGGGGAAAATGAAACGGCCTTCATCAACAGGATGCAAGCATCCGGTACCCCTTTCGTAAAACTGGGAACCGTTGCTGAAGACCTGATAAATATCAATGGCAGTGATTGGGGAAGTATTGGCCAATGGAAAAATAAATACGACAATGCCCTATCCAACCTGCTTTCATCACACGAAACAGAACATGCTTTAACCGCAATATGATCATGATCAACAAAAATGCCAATATCATCGTTACCGGAGCCGCCGGATTTATCGGAAGTTGTATGGTGAGTTTCCTCAATCAACAGGGATATGAGCAACTGATATTGGTGGATGA